>JAXMJH010000139.1:0-22248 GCA_034376725.1 Lysobacteraceae bacterium
ATCTCGATGCAAATCCTGGCTATAAACCAAAACGAGGAACACAAATTGGCTCAACGATCCTTCTCCCTATTTGACCGTCGCACGTTGTCTGCCTTGATGCTCCTGGGCGCGGTCCATTGCACTTCGGCAGCCGAGGAACCCTTGCCTCCTGATCAGGCGTTTCGGCTCAAGGCGTCCCTGAAGGGTAGCGATACGGTGGTGGCTGAAATCATTCCTGCCAAGAAGCACTATCTCTACAAGAACAAGGTCCGCTTCGCCTTGAAGAACGCCAGCGGCGTCATGATTAGGGAGGTGAAGCTACCTTCCGGCGAGATGAAGAACGACCCCTATTTTGGGTTGATTGAAGTCTATAAGTCGCCCGTCGTCGCGGAAATCGTTCTGGAACGCGCTCCCAAGTCTAAAGCCTTCACCCTTTATGCGTCTTATCAGGGGTGCAATGAGAAACTCGGCATCTGCTATCCGCCGATTGAGAAAACCATTGACATGAAGTTCGATTGACGCCGGTTATCACATTTCCCCATTATTAGCGATTAGCCCATCTGCCATCTATTGAAAGGTTTTATTGTCATGTTGAAAAAGCTCATTGCCTGCCTGTTAGCGACCACCGCACTACAGGGCGCCCTTGCGGCACAACTGCCCGAAGTGACCGTCTATAAGGATCCTGATTGCGGCTGCTGCACCGAGTGGGTCAAGCACATGCAAGAGTCCGGCTTTCAGGTGAAGCAGGTCAATACCCGAGCCATGGACGCGGAACGGCAACGGTTTGGGGTACCCCCGCATTTGGCTAGTTGCCATACCGCGAAAGTTGGCGGCTACACCGTGGAAGGCCATGTCCCCGCCTCCGCCGTCAAGAAAATGCTGGCCGAAAAGCCGTCGGTACGAGGCCTGACCATTCCGGGCATGCCGGCCAACGCCCCTGGCATGGGGCCGCACATCGTGGGAACGCTCAAAGTATATACTTTGCCCAAAGCGGGTGAGTCGTCGCGCCTCTACTCGGTCGAATAGCGCCGATTCCCGAAAGTGCGGTTGGTGGAGTTTTGGCAATGCAACCATGTGGATGGCAATGTTCGCCGACATGGGCGCGAGTCTGCTGGTGGTGGGTAACGGCGTGCGTGTCCTGCGGTGGACTTCCGGCAAAGACTTTCGCTGATACAATCCCGCCGATGCGCCGCTGGCTCTCTATCCTTCTTCTCGTATTTCTGCCGTTCCAGTTCTCCTGGGCGGCGGTCGCCGGCTATTGCCAGCACGAGACCGGGGCGGCGGCACAGCACTTCGGCCATCATGACCACCAGCATCAGGCTGCTGCCGATCAGGATGGCACACCGGATGCCAAAACCTTGGGTGGCGGCATCGACGGCGATTGCGTCGCCTGTCATGCAAGTTGTGCTGCGGTGATTTTCAGCATCGCCGCCTTGCCAACTTCAAGCAGCGCGTCCTTTGCGATTCCCTGGTTGCCAGGAAATCTGACCGCGCCACCTCTCACGTACCCCGAACGCCCCAACTGGTCCGTCCTCGCCTAATCGGCGGGGTGGATGGCATTTTTCTGCGCTTCTCCCTTGCGGCTGTGGTGGACTAATCCGCCCTGACGCATTGCGACGCTTCCCGGTCGCACCTCGCCGATTCCCCGTGTGCCTTTTCATCACTGGAGAATCGGATGTCTCGAAGCAAATCAGTTTCACGAACCACCTTTTTACCGGCCCGCGTACTCGTGGCCGGACTGTACTCGCTCGCTGCGCTAGCGACCGGCAACCTCTGGGCGCAATCGACGTCAGCCCCCGCCGGCGCCGCAATTACCTTGCCGCAAGCCTTTGCTGCCGCTTGGGCACGGCAACCTGAGGCGCAATCCCTTGACCTGCGGCGCGATGCCGCCGAGGCGCGTCGGCAGGTTGCCGGCAGTTGGACGGCCCAGCCGCCTTCGCTGGATTTGGCCGGCAAGACTGACCAACTGAGCAAGAATCAAGGCAGCCGCGAATACGCGGCCGGCGTTGCCTTGCCCCTGTGGCTGCCTGGCGAACGCTCCCGTCAGGGTGCCTTGGCCGATGCCGAATCGAAAGCCGTGGATAGCCGGGTGACGGCCGCCCAACTGCGCACTGCCGCCGCCGTGCGTGATGCCTGGTGGAACTGGCAGCGGGCTCGCGGCGAACAGGCACTGGCCCGCGAGCGCCTGGTCAGCGCGCAAAAACTGGCAGAAGATGTCCGCCGCCGAACCAAGGCCGGCGACCTGGCCCGCTCGGACCAGCATCAGGCCGATGGTGCAACGGCCAGCGCCGAGGTGACTCTGGCGGAAAGCGCCAGCCTGCTGGCCGCAGCCACCCAGCAATTGCGCGCCTTGATGGGCAAGCTACCGGACGAGAAAGCCGCCGACGGACCGGAAAACCCGCCGGCGGTGCCTGCCGACTTCACCGCCCTGGATGCGACCCACCCGGCAGTCGTCGAACTGTTCGACCGGGCCGAAGTCGCCCGCCGCAGCGCCGATCTGGCCAGCGTGCAGACCAGGAACAATCCCGAACTGTTGTTGGCCACCACCCGCGAGCGGGGCGCTTTCGGCGACGACTATCAGCAGACCGTCACCCTCGGCGTGCGCATCCCGTTTGGTTCTGATAGCCGCAATCGCGCCAAACTCGGCCTGGCCCGCGCCGAAGCCCTCGAAACCGAGGGGCAACTTCGCCTTGAGCGCGAGCGCCTGGTGGCTGATCTGGAAGCGGCGCGGGTGCGCGTCGAATCAGGCCGCGCGCAACTGGCGGCCGCCGAAAAACGCGCCCAACTGGCGCGTGAGTCGCGGGGGTTCTTTGACAAGTCCTTCCGCCTGGGCGAAAGCGACCTGCCGACCCGCCTGCGCATCGAACTCGAAGCCGTCGAAGCCGAACGGCAAAACGCTCGCGCCCGAATTGAACTGGCCGCCGCCATCTCCGCCCTGCGCCAGGCCCTGGGCCTGCTCCCCGAACAAAAATGAGGAACCCGAACATGAGAACAACAACCACGCTGGCCGCTTTGGGATGGGCCGCCTGGATCGCCCTGGCGGCACCACTGGCCTGGGCCGGTGACGGGCACGACCATGGTGAGGCGCCTGCATCTTCCGCTGGCCCCGCCGCGCCGCGTTTTGCGGCAACGTCTGAAACCTTCGAACTGGTCGGCATCGTCAATGGCAAGCAACTGACGCTCTATCTCGACCGCTATGCCGACGGCAGCCCGGTCAAGGATGCCAAGCTCGAACTGGAACTCGGCGGCGTCAAAGTCCCCGTCGAACCGCATGCCGAGGGCGAGTTCGAGGCGACGCTGGCGCAGGAACTCAAGCCGGGGGTCGTGTCGGTCGCGGCAACCGTCATCGCCGGCGAGGAAACCGACTTGCTGGCGGGTGAACTCGACATGCACGAAGAGGCGCATGCCGAAACGACCGCCCACACCCATGGCTGGAAGGAATACGCCCTGTGGGCCGGTACCGCCGGCGGGGGGCTGTTGCTCCTTGCCGCACTATTGCGCCGCCTGCGCGCTTCCCGCAACCCGCGTTTCGGAGGTGCCGCATGAAGCCCCGTCTGTTATTGAGCGCCCTTTGTCTTTCCTTCTTGTTCTCCCCAATGCCGGCTCTGGCCGGCGACGGCCATGACCACGGCGACGCCCCGCCCGCTGCGAGCGGCAACGGCCCCAAACGCCAGCCGGACGGCAGCGTCTTCCTGCCCAAACCGGCGCAACGCCAGATCGGCGTTCGCACCCTGCTGGTTGAGCCCGGCGAACTGCCTCGTACCCATGAACTGGCCGGCAAGGTGGTCATGGACCCGAACGCCGGCGGTAAAGTGCAGGCCATCGTCGCCGGCCGTGTCACGCCGGGACCACGCGGTCTGCCGCTGCCCGGCCAGCAAGTCAAGAAAGGCGAGGTGCTGGCCTACGTGACGCCGGAAGTCGGTGGCAACAGCCGCTCCCTGGCCGAAAGTCGCCTGCGCCGCCTGCGCGAACTATCCGACACCGTGCCGCGCAAGGTCATCGAGGAAGCGGAAGCCGCTGTTGCCAACGAACAACTGGTAGCGCCGGTCAGCGGCGTCATTGCCTCGGCCAACGTCGTTTCCGGCCAGGTGCTCGAAGCTCGGGAAACCCTGTTCGAGATCGTCAATCCGGAACGCCTGCTGATCGAGGCGCTGGCTTTCGACATGGCCGTCGCCAGCGATGTGGCCGGGGCCTTTGTCGCCGTTGGTGAGCAGAAGCTGCCGCTGCGCCTGGTCGGCGTCGCCCGCAGCCTGCGTGAGCAGGCACTGCCGCTGACCTTCCGGGGTGAAGGCGGCGCTTTGGCGGCGTTGGCCGTCGGCCAGCCGGTTCGCGTCTTCGTGCAGACGCGCAGCACGGTGCCGGGCATCCGCGTGCCGGCAGCGGCGCTGATGAAGAACCCGGCTAACCAGTCCATCGTCTGGGTCAAGACAGCGCCAGAACGCTTTGAGCCACGCACGGTGACCGCTGAGCCGCTGGACGGCACCCAAGTGGCGGTGACCAGCGGACTAAAAGCCGGGGATCGGGTTGCCGTCCGCGCGGCCACTCTGATCAACCAGATACGCTGAGCGGAGCCAATCATGTTCAAGTGGCTTCTCGACAACAGCCTGGCCAACCGCCTGCTGGTCATCATCGCCAGCCTGGTGCTGATGGCCTATGGGGCGTTCACGCTCTCCCGCACGCCGGTGGATGTGTTTCCGGACCTCAACAAACCGACGGTCACCATCATGACCGAATCCGGCGGCATGGCCGCCGAGGAAGTGGAGCAACTGATCACCTTCCCGCTGGAAACGACCATGAACGGTCTGCCCGGTGTGGAAAGCGTGCGGTCGGTCTCCAGTGCCGGCCTGTCCTTTATTTATGTCACTTTCAATTGGCGTACGGAGATTTTCCGAGCGCGGCAGATGGTGTCGGAACGTCTGTCCTCGATGGAGGAAGGGCTGCCAGCGGGTGTCACCCCGCGCATGGGGCCGATCAGCTCAATCATGGGCGAAATCATGCAGATCGCCATTCCCATCGACACGGCGAAGATTTCGCCGATGCAGGTGCGCGAATACGCCGACTGGGTGCTGCGTCCGAGGCTGATGGCCATCGCTGGCGTGGCGCAGGTCATTCCCATCGGCGGCGAGGTCCGTCAGTTCCAGGTGCAGCCGAACACGACGCGGATGGCCGAACTGGGCATCTCGCACGAGCAGTTGACCGGGGCGCTCAAGGGCTACTCGGCCAACACTTCCGGCGGCTTCCTCGAACTCAACGGGCGCGAATACCTGATTCGCCATCTCGGCCGCACGTCGCGGCTGGACGACCTGAAGAACCTGGCGCTGACGGCCCGCCACGGTCAACCCGTTTTATTGCGGCAAATCGCCGAGGTGACCTTCGCGCCGGCCATCAAGCGCGGCGACGCCGGTTTCGAGGGTAAACCGGCGGTCATTCTCGGCATCCAGAAGCAACCGACGGCGGACACCATCCATCTGACCCGAAGCATCGAGGCCGCCGTGGAGGATCTGAAGAAATCGCTGCCGGCCGGCATGGAGGCGCCCAAGGTGACCTTCCGCCAGGCCAGTTTCATCGAGTCGTCGATCGGCACGCTGCAAGGCAAGTTGATCGGGGCGTCGGTCTTCGTCGCCGTCATCCTGTTCTTCTTTCTGGGCACCTTGCGCCCGACGGTGATCGCCCTAACCGCTATCCCGGTGTCGATTTTCATGACGGCGCTGGTTTTTGACTATTACGGCTTGTCAATCAATACCATGACGCTGGGTGGTCTGGCCATCGCCATCGGCGGCCTGGTCGATGACGCCGTGGTCGGCGTTGAGAACGTGCTGCGACGGCTGAAGGAGGACCGGGCCAAGCACCACGATCACCGGATGCACCCGATTGAACTGGTGGCCCACGCGACGATGGAAGTGCGTTCGGCCATCCTCTACGCGACGATCATCATCGTGCTGGTTTTCCTGCCGCTGTTCGCGCTGCCCGGCATGGAAGGCCGCTTGTTCGTGCCGCTCGGCATCGCTTTCATCGTTTCGACGCTGGCTTCGCTGATGGTGTCGGTGACGGTGACGCCGGTGCTTTCCTTCTACCTGTTGCCCCGCATGAAGTCGCTAGATCATGGCGACACGAAACTGCTGGCCTGGCTGAAGGCGAGCTATGGCCGCAGTTTACAGACGGTGCTCAACCATTCCAAAGCCGCGTTGGCGGCCGGTGCCATCGCCATTCTGGTGGCGGCGGTCGCGGTGCCGTTCTTTCCCAAGACCTTCTTGCCCCCTTTCAACGAGGGAACGCTGCTGATCGGCATGCGCCTCAACCCCGGCGTCACGCTGGCCGAGTCGTCGGCTCTGGCGCAACAGGCCGAGGTGCTGGTCAAGGCGGTGCCGGAAGTCATGCACGTCGGGCGACGCAGCGGCCGGGCGGAACTTGACGAGCACGCTGAAGGCGTTCACGTCAGCGAACTGGATGTCGGCCTGAAGCCGGCATCGGAAATGACGCGCACAATGGGTGAGATTTCGGCGGATATTCGTGCTCGTTTGATCAACCTGCCGGCGGCGATTGCCATCGGCCAGCCGATTTCGCACCGCATCGACCACATGCTGTCCGGCGTGCGTTCGCAGATCGCCATCAAGATTTTTGGCGACGACCTCGACACGCTACGCGGTCAGGCCGATGCGCTGCGCGGCAGGCTGGCCGGTATTCCCGGCATCGCCGATCTGGAAATCGAGAAGCAGGTGCTGGCCCCGCAGATCAAGGTCAGCGTCAACTACGCGACGGCGGCGCAATACGGTGTGCCGACCCCGCAGATTCTGGCGACGCTGCAAAGCCTGGTTGAGGGCGAGAAGGTAACGCAGGTGGTCGAAGGCGGCCGGCGCTTTGCGCTGGTCGTGCGCTTGCCCGAGTCGTCCCGCTCGTTGCAAGGGCTGGGGCAGATATTGCTGGAGACGCCCGGTGGCCCGATTCCCTTGTCAAAAATCGCCACCATCGAGGATGGTGACGGGCCGAACCAGGTCAGCCGCGACGACGGCAAGCGGCGTATCGTGCTTTCAGCCAACGCCCAAGGACGGGCGCTGTCCGAGATCGTCGAGGACATCCGCAAGGTCGTCGGCGAAAGCAAGCTGCCGGAAGGCTACTTCATCACCCTGGGCGGACAGTTCCAGGCGCAGGAAGAGGCTTCGCGGCTGGTTGGCCTGCTCTCCATCGTCTCGCTGGTGCTGATGTTCGTGGTGCTGTTCAGTCGCTACAAGTCGGTCGTGCTGTCGGCGCTGATTATGGCCAACATTCCGCTGGCGCTGGTTGGCGCAGTGCTCGGCTTGTGGCTATCCGGGCAGCCGCTGTCGGTCGCCGCGCTGGTCGGCTTTATTACGCTGGCCGGCATTTCGGTGCGTAACGGCATCCTCAAGGTCAGCCACTACATCAACCTGATGCGCATGGAAAGCGAGAACTTCGATCACAAAATGATTCTGCGCGGCTCGCTGGAACGACTCGCGCCGGTCTTGATGACCGCGCTGGTGACGGCCTTTGCGCTGGCGCCGTTGTTATTCGAGGCCGAGCGGCCGGGTACGGAAATCCTGCATCCGGTGGCGGTGGTCATCTTCTCGGGCCTAATCAGCTCAACCCTGCTCGACACCTTCCTGACACCCGCCATGTTCTGGCTGTTTGGCCGCAAGGATGTGGAACGCCTGATGGCCGACCGCGATGCCGGTGCGCTTTGATTTTTGCTCAACAAAAGGAATTCTCATGAAACCGATTCATCTTCTCGCCGCTGTTATCCTCTCCATGTCGGGCCTTGCCTTCTCCGCCGGTGGCCACGACCATGGGCACGAACACAAGCCGCTCCATGGTGGCGTCGTCAGGGAGGTCAAGGATATGGATTACGAACTGGTTGCCAAGCCGGATTCGATTCAGTTGTATTTGCGTGATCATGGCAAGCCTGCCGACATCACAAAGGGGTCGGCAAAACTTACGGTTTTGTCCGGCAACCAAAAGCAAGAGATCAATTTGATACCCGACGGAGAACGCTTCCTCGCCAAGGGAACATTTGCCATTGCACCAAGCGCTAAAGCTGTGGCGCAAGTGAGCATGGGGGGGCCTGCGGTAACGGTGCGATTCGTTCTAAAGTAAAGCAACAGCGACATAGTGCTTTGTTCGAACCATCCGCTATTGGATGCCAACCTTCCGCTGCTCAGCCCGCACATAGGCGGTGACGTGGGCGACGTCGTCCGGCGTTACCCCTTTCACCGGAGCCATGTCGCCAAATTTCCAGTGATGGGCCCGCACACCGTTGGCCACGGCCAACTGGAATGCCGCATCGGCATGATGTGACGGCTCATAAATCTTGTGCAGCAGGGGCGGTCCCTTTTCCGATCCCTTCAAGTCGCCGCCATGACAGCCTGCACAGTGATTGGCGAACAGCGCCTTGCCCATGACGGGATTGGGCATTAGGCCGGGGCCGGGTTTGGGAATGCTCCAGCCTTGAGCCAGGGCAAGGCTGGGCAGCAGCGCCACAAGAAACGATGCAGGAATCCAAAACAAACGCTTGCGCCTCATTGCTCCATCCCCCGTTTCATTCGCCACTGCTTGACCAGGGCGTAGATGGCCGGGATGACCGCGAGCGTCAGCACTGTCGAGGAAATCATCCCGCCGACCATCGGCGCCGCAATGCGGCTCATGACTTCAGAACCGGTGCCGGTGCCCCACATGATGGGCAGCAGGCCGGCCATGATTGCCACCACCGTCATCATTTTCGGGCGAACCCGTTCCACGGCGCCTTCCATGATGGCCTCGTAGAGATCGTGCAGCGTTGGCGCCTGATTTTCCGTCCGGCGTTTGGCCTTCAATTCTTCCCAAGCATGATCGAGGTAAATCAGCATGATGACCCCGGTTTCCGCCGCAACCCCGGCCAAGGCGATGAAGCCCACGGCGACGGCGACGGACAGGTTATAACCGAGCAACCACATCAGCCAGACCCCGCCGACCAGCGCAAACGGCACCGACAGCATGACAATCAAGGTTTCTGTCAGTCGCTTGAAGTTCAGGTAAAGCAGCAGGAAGATGATCAACAACGTCACAGGGATGACAATCTTCATTTTCTCGATAGCCCGTTCCATATACTCGAACTGGCCGCTCCAGGTGACGTAGTAGCCGGGTGGGAACTTGACCTGTTCGGCGACAGCCTTCTTGGCGTCGGCCACGTAGCTGCCAATGTCGCGGTCGCGGATGTCGACATAAATGTAGGCAGAGAGCAAGGCATTTTCGGTGCGGATGCTGGGGGCTCCCTTGGCGACGACAACCTTGGCCAATTGCCCGAGCGGAATCATCGCCCCGTCCATGGTCGGGATCAGCACCTCGCGGGCAATCTGCTGCGGATCAGAGCGTAGTTCACGCGGATAGCGGATGGTGACGCCAAAACGTTCCCGTCCCTCGACCGTAGTTGTCACCATCTCGCCGCCCAGTGCCGTGCCGATCACATCCTGCAAGTCGCCGACGGCCAGTCCGTAGCGCGCCAGTTGCTCGCGATCCGGTTCGATATTGAGATAGAAGCCGCCGGTGATGCGCTCGGCGAAGGCACTGGTCGTGCCGGGCACGGCTTTGACCACGGCCTCGATTTCCTTGGCCATTTTTTCCATCTCGCCGAGATCCTTGCCGAAGACCTTGATGCCGATCGGCGTGCGAATGCCGGTGGACAGCATGTCGATGCGCGCCTTGATCGGCATCGTCCAGGCGTTGGCTACACCGGGGAATTGCAGTGCCTTGTCGAGTTCGGCGATCAGCTTGTCGGTGGTCAGGCCCGGGCGCCATTCGGATTCCGGCTTCAGATTGATCACCGTCTCGAACATCTCGGTCGGCGCTGGATCGGTTGCCGTGTTGGCGCGCCCAGCCTTGCCATAAACCGAAGCGACCTCCGGGAAGCTCTTGATGATCTTGTTCTGCGTCTGCATCAACTCGGCAGCCTTGGTGATCGACATGCCAGGCAGCGAAGCCGGCATGTAGAGCAAGGTGCCTTCGTTGAGCGTCGGCATGAACTCCGAGCCGAGTTGAGAGGCTGGGTAAATAGAGGCCACCAAGGCAACGACGGCAGCAACGATGGTCATTTTCTTCCAGCGCATGACGCCGGCGATGATCGGCCGATAGGCCCAGATCAGGAAACGATTCACCGGATTTTTCGCTTCCGGCATGACCTTGCCTTGGATGAACAGCATCATCAGGACGGGCACCAGCGTCACCGAAAGCAGCGCGGCGCCGGCCATCGAGAAGGTCTTGGTGAAGGCGAGCGGCGAGAAAAGCCGCCCTTCCTGGCCTTCCAGCGCGAACACCGGGAGGAAGGAAACCGTGATGATGAGCAGCGAGAAGAACAGCGCTGGGCCAACTTCCTTACAGGCGGCGAGCATGGCGTCGGCGCGCTCGGCCTTGGTGTGCTCCTCGGGCAGGCGCTCCAGGTGCTTATGGGCGTTCTCGATCATCACGATGGCAGCATCGATCATTGCGCCGATGGCGATGGCGATGCCTCCCAGACTCATCAGATTGGAGTTCATGCCTAACGAGCGCATGGCGATGAAAGCGATCAGCACGCCGACCGGCAACATCAGGATGGCGACCAGAGCGCTACGAACGTGCATTAGGAAGACGATGCAGACCAGTGCAACGATGATCGCTTCCTCAATCAGCGTCCGTTTCAACGTGTCGATGGCGTTGTGTATCAGTTCGGAACGGTCGTACACCGTCTGTACCGTGACGCCCTCAGGCAAGCCGGGACCGATTTCGGCTATCCGGGTTTTTAGATTGTGGATGACTTCCAGCGCGTTGGCACCATATCGCGCCATGGCGATGCCCGACACAACTTCGCCTTCACCGTTGAGTTCGGTCAGGCCGCGCCGTTCATCAGGCACCAGTTCGATGCGCGCGATGTCGCGGATGAGCACTGGCGTGCCTTTGTCGCTTTTGACGACCAGCATTTCAAGGTCGCTTTTGCCGCGCAGGTAGCCCTTGCCGCGAACCATGTACTCGGTTTCGGCCATCTCGACGACGCGTCCGCCGACATCGCGGTTCGAGTCGCGGATGACCTGCGCCACCTTCATCAGCGGGATGCCGTAGGAACGCAGCTTGACCGGGTCCACCGTGACCTGATAGGTCTGAACGAAGCCGCCGATCGAAGCGACTTCGGCGACGCCATGGGCCTTGGTCAGTTGATAGCGGACGTACCAGTCCTGGATGGTGCGCAATTCGGCCAGTGTCTTGTCTTTGGCGAGCAACGCGTACTGATAAACCCAGCCGACGCCAGTGGCGTCCGGCCCAAGCGACGGCGTGACGCCTTTCGGCATGCGGCTGGAGGCGAAATTCAGATATTCAAGGACGCGCGAGCGCGCCCAGTAAATGTCGGTGCCATCCTCGAAAATGATGTACACGAAGGAAGCGCCGAAGAACGAAAAGCCGCGCACCACCTTTGATTTCGGCACCGACAACATGGCCGTGGTGAGCGGATAGGTGACCTGATCCTCGACGACCTGCGGTGCCTGGCCGGGATATTCGGTATAAACGATGACCTGCACGTCCGAGAGGTCAGGCAAGGCATCGATCGGCGTGCGCAATACGGCATAAATGCCCGCGATGGTGATGAACAGGGTGGCGAGCAAGACCAGGAAGCGGTTCCGGCCCGACCATTCGATAATATTGGCCAACATGGGGTGACTCTCCGTGGTTCTCGGTCAGTGACCGGCGTGCGGGTTGGCCCCGGCGGCCGGCGTGCCGGCTCCCTGGTTTGCTGGCAGCGGCTTGACGGCCGTAATCACCCATTCACCGGGCTGCCGCTCGACGAACTCGACGGCGACTTTGGCTCCCGGTTTCATCCTTTGCAGCAGCGATGCGTTGGCGGCCTTGAACTCCATGGTCATGGCCGGCCATTTGAGGCTGGCGACCGGGCCGTGATTGAGGCTGATTGTGCCGGCTGCCGCGTCGACGCCATCCACCGTGCCTTCGGCCTGGTGGCTGGCGCCTTTGGCGGCTGGCTGTCCGGGTGCTGCCGCTTGCCCTTCTTTTGGGGTGGCGCCATGGGCGGCATGGCCAAAACCGCCGACCGCTGCCTTGAGGTTGCTCTCGGCATCGATCAGGAAGTTGGCGGCGACCACCACCTGCTCGCCATCTTTGACACCTTCCAGCACTTCGACATGATTGTCGCTGCGGCCACCGAGCTTGATTTCGCGTGGCTCGAAGCGACCTTCGCCCTGCTGGATCAGCACAATCTGGCGGGCACCGCTGTCGATGACGGCGGAAGTCGGTACCGTGACCACCTGGCCTTTGGTACCCACCGGTAGTTCGACCTGGGCGAACATCGACGGTTTGAGCAGCAGCCCCGGATTGGCCAATTCGACGCGAACCGGTACCGTGCGGGTTTGGGCGTTCAAGGTCGGATAGACATAGCTGATCGTGCCTTCGAAGGTCTTGTCCGGGTAGGCGTTGATCCTGACCTTGGCCTTGGCCCCCGTCCTGACCTGGCCGATGTCCTGCTCAAACACGTCGGCGACCACCCAGACGGCCGACAGGTCAGCCACTTGGTAAAGCGCCTCGCCCGGCATGAAACGCATGCCCTGTAGCGCCTTCTTCTCGGTGACGATGCCGGAAACCGGCGAGCGGAAAGTCAGCGTACGCCGCGCTTCGCCGGACTTCGCCAAGGCCTTGACCTGCTCTTCCGAAATATCCCAGTTCTTCAGGCGCAACAGGCTGGAATCGGCCAGTTGCTTCATGCCATCCCGCGCCTGGCCGCCGGCTTCCTTCAGCGATTCGACGCCTTGGGCGGCAATCGCGTATTCGCGCTGGGCGGAAACCAGTTCCGGACTATAAACCTCGAACAGCGGCTGCCCCTTGCCGACCGACTGACCGGTGACATTGACGTGCAGGCGCTCGACGTAGCCCTCGAACTTAGGAGAGATCGCATAGATGTGGCGCTCGTCCGGTTCGATCCGCCCAGCGGCACGCACCACCTTGTCGAGGACGCGCAATTGAGCGGCTTCCGTCCGCACACCCAGTTTTTGCACTTTTTCAGTGCTGATCTTGATCTGGTTGGCAGATGCCGGTTCGTCGTCCTGCTCCCCCTCATAGACCGCGATGTAATCCATCCCCATCGGATCTTTCTTGGGAATCGGCGAGGTGTCAGGCAGCCCCATCGGATTGCGGTAAAAAAGCAGTTTTTTCTCTTTCTTGGCCGGCTCGGCTGAGGTGCTGGCGATCGATGCTGCATCTCCATGGGAAGCGCCGCCACGTCCGCCCAGCCAGTAACCACTACCGGCAGCCACGGCAACAGCAATAACGCCGATGGTTAGTCCTGCACCCTTGTTCATAGATCTTCCCCTAAAAGACGTTCAATTTCGGCCAGACGCATCTGAGCGTCGACTTGGGCCTTAAGCTGGTTTTGTCTCGTCTGCCGGATTTGGCGCTGGGCGTCGAGCAAGGTGGCGAAATCCACCTTGCCGGTCTCGTAGCCGGCCAGCGCCGCCTTGAAGGTCAGTTCGGCCTGCGGCAGCAGGCTGTTGGCCAGCAGGTTTTCCGTGCGACGGGCGGCTTCAATGCCGGACAGCGCCTCGGCTAGTTCGGCGGAGACCTGGTTGGTGGTGGCCTCCTTGCGCGAGCGGGCGGCATTGAGCATCGACTCGGATTCCCGCTCCTGTGACCGCCGCGAAGACTGTTGCAGCGGGATATTCAGTTCGACCATCAACTCCCATTCCTTGATAGCGTTCTGGTACTGGATGGGGGATACGCCTAGCGTAAAGTCGGGATAGCGGTTTTTGTAGGTCAGGTCGCGAGATTTCTCGGCGGCCTTGATTTTCGATTCGTCGGTGAACAGTTGCGGGTTGCGGGTGCGCATACGTTCTTCCAGCGCAGCATAATCCAGCGCTACCGGAGCCGGCAGTTTGCGCAATTGGGTTGGCGCCTGTAACGGCGCGTTGTTTGGGCGGGCCAGCAAGGCGTTCAGCCGGGCATGCAGGTTGTGCTGTTCGGCTTCCAGCGCAATCAATTCGTTGCGCATATTGGTCTGCTCGACCTGAGCGCGGATAACATCCTGCTGTGCCGCCAGGCCGCCGGAATAGCGTACTTGGGCGACTTTTTCCAGACGGGTCATCAGGTCGAGGATTTCCCGGGTCAATTGCTCGTTCCGGTGCACGTAATAAAGCTGAGCAAAATTGACTTTGATCCGCCCGGCCACATCGGCCCAGGTCCCCAGCGCACGTCCCTTGGCGCCGTCGGCTTCAAGTTCTGCAATTTCACGCTTCAGGTCGCGTTTGCCAAACCAGGGAATGTCCTGCATCAACAGGTAACGGGTGCTACCGACGCGACTCGGGGCGAGTGTTGCGTTTTGTTCGCCCATTCGGGTGATGTCGCGTAACTCGGTACGAAACTTTGGGTCTGGTAAGGCACCAGCTGGCGTCACCCGCTCGCCCGATGCTTCGGCCTCAGCCTGCATCGCGGCGTACTCCGGATTGCGCGTCTTGGCGTAATTGATCAGGCTGTCGACGTTCGCACCGAGGGCGGCCTCTTGGGCAAACACGGGCGCGCCAAAGGCGATGGCAAGCGACAGGATCAAAATGGGTAACGGCCTGAGTCGGCGCATGTGACCTCCCTCAAATATTTATTTTATGGAACATGCTGACAGCGAAATGGAATCACCCTCTCGCCGCCAGTCGATCTTGTTATTTGGCTGGTTCGAAATGGACTACGGTGATGGCACCATTCACGGTGTCGGCCATGAAGCGAATCTTATCGCCGGACTTCATTTGGTCCAACCAGGCGGCATTGGAAACCTTGAAGGCCATGGTCATCGCTGGCATGTTCAGGTTGGTCAGCGGGCCGTGTGACAAGGTCACCTTGCCAGCGGCCTTGTCCACTTTTTTAACCTGGCCGTCGACCATTTGCATTTCTGCGGCCGGTGCGGCCATGGCATGGCCGGCATGGTCACCTGCAGCCTGGACCGAAACAGCGCCAAGTGAGGCAATGGCAATCAGGGAGGCGGTGATGAGTGTTTTCATGGGTTTCTCCTGTTGGGATCAATGTTTTGCAAAAATGCTGGTTTCACCGCCAGACTGGACCAGCAGCGTGTTGTAGGGAACGGGTTTCGAACTTTCCATGCCTGGCGAACCGGGGGGCATCGAGGGCACCGCGATGCCGAGGGCTTTCGGTTTTTCTCTGAGCAGACGCTGAATGTCGGCAACCGGCACGTGGCCTTCGACCACATAACCGGCAACCTTGGCGGTATGGCAGGAGCCGAGGCGGTCTGGCATCCCCAGTTGCTTGCGGGCTGCTGGGACGTCCATGACATTGTGCGCGCGAACCTCGAAGCCCGCGTCCTTCAGGTGGTCAATCCACTTGCCACAGCAACCGCAGTTCGGGCTCTTGTAGACATCGACCATTTCGCCTGCCGTTGCGGCGGAGGAAAGGCCGGCACCGAAGGCTGTGATCAAGGCGAGAACAAGGACGGGGTTACGCATGGCGAGGCTCCTGTTTGAATCGAGTGGCGTCAGTATGGATAGCCAATGCCAACAATTGGCTGTCCCGCTGATTACATTTTTGTAATGTTTGACCGCTTAGTGCTTGTGCGCTCCATGGTCGTGACCGTCGGCTTTTTTACTCTTGCCCGCCGGCTTTTCAGGCACCTCGGCAGGCTTTGCTTCGTGGTCGTCATGCCCATGGTCGTGGCCCGCGACTCCGCCATGCGAGTGCCCGTCGCTCGCCGCCACCAGTTGCTCATAAGCGGGTGCCGATAACAAAGGCATCTTTTGCAGAAAGGCTGCCAGATCCCAAATGGCTTCGTCTTCCATGCCGCCCTTCGACCAGGCAGGCATGCCGGAAGCCTTGATGCCGTGCTTGATGATCCAGAAATCGCGGGCGGCATCACGTGAAGGAGGTGATGTCGGCTTCTCCGACAGATTGGGTGGCGTGGGATAGAGCCCCTTGCGTATTTCCGAATCGGGAGCGTCCGGCGACAAGTGGCAATTGACGCACATCGCCGCATAATTGCCCGCCCCGCGTCGGACCCGCTCGGGATCGGCAAGATCAGCCGGAACCTGGATATCACCGGTGCGGCTGGCAATGGCTCTTTCGCGGGCAAACGTCAGCGCCTGGTAGGTGAAGGAACTATGAGGGGTATCGGCCCCGACATCGACGATGCCGGCCATGACGACACCGCCTGCTGTCGCGGCACCTAGACCAACGGCAGCCAGTGCGCCCAAAAATAGTTTGTGCATATCTTTTACCTTCGTTGAGAAAACAAGGAGCCTTTTGCGGCGATGGCCGACATCTTGCGATCGCCAAACCAACATCTTGCTGACTTGTGGATTACATTTCCGTAATCTAGGCATTTAGCCTTCAAAAGCGACGGAAAATGCGCCATCAATAGCCAATGGATGGCGGAGAGAGCGATGAAAATTCTTGTGGTGGAAGACGAAACCAAAACCGGGACCTACCTCAAGCAGGGGTTGGTTGAGGCGGGCTTCGTCGTGGATTTGGCTATCAACGGCCTCGACGGACTACATCTGGCGCTGACCGAGGCTTACGATCTGGCGATCCTCGACGTCATGCTCCCGGGTATCGACGGCTGGCAGGTGTTGCAAGGCATTCGCCGGGCCGGCAAGGAAATGCCGGTGCTGTTTCTGACGGCACGTGACCAGGTGGAAGATCGAGTCAAAGGATTTGAATTGGGAGCAGATGATTATCTGGTCAAGCCCTTTGCGTTTTCTGAACTGTTGGCTCGCGTCAGATCTCTTTTGCGTCGTGGCGGAAAAGCCAAGGAATCCGAGTTTCTGCGCGCCGCCGACCTCGAACTTGACCTGCTGCGCCGCCGGGTCAATCGGGCCGGGAAACGAATTGACCTGACCGCCAAGGAATTTGCCTTGCTCGAACTGTTGCTCCGCCGTCAGGGTGAGGTGTTGCCACGCTCATTGATAGCTTCCCAAGTCTGGGACATGAATTTCGACAGCGACACCAACGTCATAGAGGTCGCGATTAAGCGCCTACGGGTCAAGATCGACGAAGGATACGAACCCAAATTGATTCGTACTGTGCGTGGCATGGGCTATGTTTTGGAGATTATTGATTGACCCCAACCCGCAGTCCCTCACTGACGCTTCGCCTGACCCTGCTGTTTGCGCTGGCCTCGGCCTTTGTGCTGTTCCTACTTGGCCTGCTTATTGGCAATGCGGTTGAACGCCACTTCGAAGAGCAGGATTTGAATGTATTGAATGGAAAAATGCAGTTAACGAGGCATATCCTGGAACGAAATCCGGGTAGTCAGCCGAAAGAGACGCTGACCCAGCAATTGGATGATGCGCTGACGGGGCATCATGGGCTGATCGTTGCTGTCTATGACCAGAATGGCGAAACACTGTATGCCAACGAATCCATGGTCTTTCCGCAGGAACTACTAAGCATTGGCGCGACATCAAAGCGCGAGCAGCCCGCCAAATGGAATAGTAACGATGGCCAGCCATGGCGGGGAATTTCCTCGATGGTCAAGCTAGGCACCGATGGCGGCGGTAGTTACACCGTGGCAATTGCCACCGAAATCACTCATCACGAGCACTTCATGACCTCTTTCCGGCAGACCTTGTGGGGGTTCATGAGCATGGCAACCCTGGCGATGGGGTTTCTCGGCTGGTTTGTCGTCCGGCGCGGCCTATTGCCGTTGCTGGCCATTAAGCGCCAGGCTGCCGAGATTACCGCCAATCGCCTGCATACCCGCTTGCCGGTCGAAGCCATCCCACGCGAATTGGCTGATCTGGCCGATACCCTGAATGGCATGCTTTCGCGCCTGGAAGAGTCCTTTCAGCGTCTGTCGGATTTTTCATCGGACTTGGCCCATGAGTTGCGAACGCCGGTCAGCAATCTGTTGACCCAGACCCAAGTCACGCTCTCGAAAGCACGCTCGGCGGACGACTATAGGGACATCCTGGCGTCGAATGCGGAGGAGTTCGAGCGCCTGTCGCGTACCATTTCCGACATGCTCTTTCTGGCCAAGGCCGACAACAACCAAATCATCCCGAACCAAGAGCCGATCAATCTCGCCGAGGAAATTGGCGATTTGCTGGAGTATTACGACGTGCTTGCCGAAGAGAAGTCGGTTGCCTTGTCACTCTCTGGTGGCGGCCAAATCGTCGGAGACAGATTGATGCTGCGCCGCGCTGTCAGCAATCTGCTATCTAATGCGCTGCGACATACACCGAACGAGGGCAAGGTTACCGTTCGAGTCGAAAAAAACAGTGAAGGCAGGATTCTGGTCTCCGTCGAGAACACAGGGAGCGACATCCCGGCCGAACATTTGCCTCGCCTGTTCGATCGTTTCTACCGTGTCGACAGTTCGCGCCTGCGCACGACAGAAAATTCAGGCTTAGGGCTCGCGATAACCCAATCTATTGTGTTCGCTCACGGTGGGGATGTGAGCGTAAATTCGGAAGGTGGAAAAACGCGCTTCACACTCTCTTTACCCTGTATCCATCAATAGTCATTGGTTACTCTGAAAAGACGACGATGAGCCAAGTTGATCTCTACCTCGATGCCGCTGAACGGGCCAACACCCGACGCAGCTACGCGTCAGCCATCCAGCACTTCGAGGTCGAATGGAGTGGCTTGTTGCCAGCGACCATCGATTCGATTGCTCGCTATTTGGCGGCCTACGCCGAATCACTGTCGCTTAACACGTTGAAACACCGCCTCGCAGCGCTGTCGCGCTGGCATCAGGACCATGGTTTTCCGGACCCGACGAAAGCCCCGAAAATTCGGCAATTGTTGAAAGGTATCCGAACCCTGCATCCAACCCAGGAAAAGCGGGCCAAGCCGCTGGAACTGGAAATCCTGCGCGGCGTTGCCGACTGGCTGACGTCAGCCACGGCCGCAGCGGTTAGCCGGGGCGATTCGACCAAAGCCCTGCGACACACCCGTGATCGAGCTCTGGTTCTCCTCGGATTCTGGCGCGGATTCCGTTCCGACGAACTAGCTAACCTACGCATCGAGTTCATCGAGATCAAGTCCGGCGAGGGGCTGACCTGTTTCTTGCCCCGCAGCAAGGGGGATCGCAACCTGGAAGGGAGACGCTACTCCTGTCCGGCGCTGTCCCGGCTGTGTCCGGTCGAGGCAGTCGAAGACTGGCTGGCTTTGTCCAAACTGTCGGCGGGACCGCTATTTCGCAAGCTCGACCGCTGGGGGCACCTATCCGAGGCTGAACTGACCCCGAGCAGCATCATTCCCATGCTTCGAAAGTTACTGAGCCAGGCAGGTGTGGCCGATGCAGAGTCCTTCAGCAGTCACTCGTTACGCCGGGGTTTTGCTCAGTGGGCGGGCATGAGCGGCTGGGATATCCGGGAGTTGATGAGCTATGTGGGCTGGCGTGACGTGAAGGCTGCCATGCGCTATCTGGATGGGGTCAGCATCGACCAGAAAGCGCGTTTCGAGCAGGGTCTGGATCGGGCGCTACCGGAGAAACAGCCTATTCCAACCCCGCAACTGCCGAATCTACCTGAGGTCGCTCTCACAACGATCGAGGTATCCATCGATCTATCTGCCTTCAACGGTGGTAGCCGACGCGCCATCGCTAATGCCTTGCGGGATATGGTGAGTACCTGTCTTGCCCGGTTTCAGGCACAACCTCTGGATCAGGAAGGCCGACGATATCAAATTTTCGTGCCAACCCCGTCGATCGATATTCTGGACGATCACCTCTACTCATTGCTCGATGAACTCCATCGCATTGCCGATACACGCGAATGTTTTCTGGAGGCTGTCTGCCGCGACACAGCCAGTGGCAGGCACTGGGACTGATACTGCATGACCCAGCTTCACGAGACCGCATATCCCCGTCTGAAGGCAGACCCCTCAGCACAGGATCTCGACGAGATTTATACCCTGACACACGATGAAATTGCGTTCATCGACAAGACCGTCAAGCGTCCCATTGCTCGCTCGGCTGCCTTCATCTACCTGAAGCTGTTTCAGCGTCTTGGGTACTTCGTCCACATCAGGGATGTCCCGTCAGCGATTCGCCAACACATCGTGGCCCAAACGGGGTATCGGCCAGCAAGGGCCGATGAACTTCGGCAGTTCGACCGAACGACGGCGCGCACCACCTTGATTGCTGCCTTGCGACGCTACTTGAACGTTCGCCCTCTGGACGATCAGGGACGCGCTTGGTTGCGGCATATTGCAGAAACCGCCGCAGACAGCCGGCATGTGGTGGCCGACATCATCAATGTGATGCTCGAAGAACTGGTGCATCATCGCTACGAATTGCCCGGTTTCTCCACGCTCGATCGGTTGGGCATCCAGGCCCGGGAAAATATCCACGACGTCCATTTTGCGAGTATTGCCGACCAACTTGATGCCAAGGTGAAAACCTTGATCGACAACCTGTTCAAGGTCAAGTCGGGCGAGAGCAGCAGCACCTGGAACCTGCTCAAGCGCGAACCAAAAAAGCCAACCAACAAGGAAACTCGCTCCTATCTTCAGCATATCCGCCGGCTCCAGTTGCTGGTCGACCAACTACCCATCCCCGATATTCCCGTTCCGAAACTCAAGCAGTACCGCTACATCGCCCGTTCGCTGGATGCGACTGAAATGGCGGAACTGAAGCCCCAGAAGCGCTATGCACTGGCGGTGATCTACATCCGCTCGCAATTTGCCCAGACGCTCGACGATGCGGCCGACCTGTTCGTCCGCATGCTCCAGAACCTCGACAATCAGGCGCGCAACAAGTTGGGCGAATACCAACAGGAACACCTGCAACGAACCGATCGTCTGATCGGCCAGTTAAAAGAGATGTTGCTGGCCTACCGGATCGATGGCTCGGATCATCAACGGGTAGAGGCCATCGGTGGCAGCCTGATTGCCGATGTCGATGACCTAGTGGCCATCTGCGATGAGCACATGGCCTACGCTGGACGCAATCATCTGCCGTTCCTCATCCAGCCCTACAAGATGGTTCGAGCTCAGCTGCTGAACTGTATCGAAATCGTCAATCCGCAGAGTAGCAGTGAAGACGATACCCTGATCCGGATGATGAAAGCGTTGCAGGCGCTGCGTGGCATCCGGCATGAAGTCGTGCCGCTGTCGTTGGTCGGGTTGAATGCCGAGGAGGATTTCCAGTGGCTCTCCACGGCCTGGCGAAAACTGGTCATTTCCGAGCGCGCCGACGGTCAGGTCGTTGCCATCAACCGCCGTTACTTCGAACTGGCGGTCTTGTATGCAATCCGCGATGAACTGAAGTCGGGTGATCTGTTTATCCAGCATGGCGAACGTTACGACGACTACCGGGAGCAACTGGTTGACGACGATACCCTGAATCGTGAATTGGCGCAGTATGGCGAGGTCACCGGTATCGAAACGGACTCCAGGGTCTTTACCGAGTCCTTGAAGGCGGCTTTGCTGGAGACAGCCGAAGCTGTCGATGCCGAATTTCCCGAAAATGCCTATGCCGAAATTGTCGATGGCCGGCTGATCCTGAAGAAACCGCCAGCCAGCGAACCGCCGCCCGGCATCAGGGCGATCGACCAGTTGATCACCGAGCACATGGAGAACATCAGTATCGTCGATGTACTCATCGACACGGAGCGCTGGCTGCAATTGCACAAGTTGTTTCGGCCTTTGATGGGAACCGAAAGCCGGATCGAGGAATTGCGCCCACGGGTAATCAGCACCTTGTTCTGTTATGGCTGCAACCTCGGGCCGACCCAGACAGCGCGCTCAATTCGGGGGATGAGCCGCAAGCAGATCGCCTGGCTCAACATCAAGTACGTGACGGAAGAGGTGCTTGAAAAAGCCATCGTCAAGGTCATCAACGCCTACAACAAGTTTGAATTGCCTGGCTACTGGGGATCAGGCAAGCATGCCTCGGCCGACGGCACGAAATGGAACCTCTACGAGCAGAACCTGATTTCCGAACATCACATCCGCTACGGCGGCTATGGCGGGATCGGCTACTACCATGTTTCCGACAAGTTCATCGCGCTGTTCAGCCACTTCATTTCCTGCGGCACCTACGAGGGCACCCACATCCTCGACGGGCTGATGACCAACACCTCTGATATCCGGCCGGACACCATCCATGGCGACACCCAGGCCCAGAGCTACACGGTGTTTGCGCTTTCACACCTCTTGGGCATCAAACTGATGCCACGCATCCGTGGCATCAAGGATCTGGTGTTCCATCGGCCCGACAGCAACAAGAAATTTGCGCATATCGACCGGCTTTTCAGCGACGACATCAACTGGCAGATGATCGAGACCCATTTGCCGGACATGCTGCGTGTGGCAGTT
>JAXMJH010000140.1:0-82944 GCA_034376725.1 Lysobacteraceae bacterium
CACCCGCACTGGCTTCTCATGACCCGGAATCGTGCTGCCAATGCTGGCGTCACATGCTCCGGATTGCTGGCTTCACATGCGCCGGAATCGTGGCCTCACATGCTCCGGAAGGCTGGCTTCCCATGAGCCGGAATATCCAGCTGCGTGTGCAGCTGGCGCCACACGTCGCCGAATGGCTGGCCGCGCAGGCGGTATCCTCACTGTTCACGACTTCGATCACCCAGGCCGAAATCTATTACGGTCTGAGCCTGTTGCCGGCGGGTCGCAGGCGCGACCGGCTCCAGGCGGCGGTTCGACCCATATTCGAAGAGGATCTGCATGGCCGCGTGCTCGGCTTCGATGCCGCTGCCGCGACGGCGTATGCAGATATCGCCACCCAGCGCCGCGCCGCCGGATTGCCGATCAGCCAGTGCGACGCCCAGATCGCCGCCATCGTCCGCATACACGCTGCCGACCTGGCGACCCGGAACACCCGTGATTTCGTCGATTGCGGCATCGGGCTGATAGACCCGTTTGCGCCGACAGGATGAGACCGAGGTAGGCCATGTCTGTTAATCAAGTGGGCCTTGAAACCGTCCTCGAACAGGTCCGCGAGCATTACCTCGCGGCCTATCGGCGCGCCATCGCGCGCTATCGCAAGCGCTTCGAGCGCAGTGCCGCCGAAGTGCTGCTCGAAGTCGGCCGCGACACCCCGCTCGTCTATCGCTACTACCGGGTCGACCTGGCCAGCGGGGCGACCGATCCACCCAACTTCACCGAGGTCAACCCGCCGGCGCATTTGGAGTTCGAGCCGTTTCGCTGCGAACACGCCGGCATGACCATCTCGCTCTCGCCACTGGTTTGGAACGGCGTCGAGTTCGACGTCGAGCCCGCACTCGTAGACGACTCGACACTGCAAGCCTGGGCGCTCGCCTGTATCGATCCGGACGAACGCTCGCCCCAAGATGCCGATGGCTTGGGTGGATACCTGCACTCCATCTGTGAGCCCGAGAGTGACGGCAACCGCGCGCGCATCTGCGTCGATTTCGGTTCCGCGCCCGTTGGCTGCCTCTTGGAGCTGATCGCTCTGCTGCGCCAAGCGGGCTGCCGGCATGCCGACATCCATAGCCGCAGCATGCTCGCTGCCAAAGAGGTATAGCCGGACCGGTCGTTGTGCGTCGGGATTTCGTTCCCAGACGACTGCAATCGCGCGATCGTCCTTGATCGCGTCACATTGAAACTCTGCGAGCCGTGCGGCGCCACCGCAACTTTCGGGAAGCACTGGCCCCGATACCGATCCACCCTTGGCCGCCTGATGGCGAAGGCCGAATGTCCGACCGGTACCGACATGCCCGGGTCAAGCGACAGCTTCGGCCCGACCAGGAGGGTGTCGGCGCAGCCGACTTGCTCAGCCCGCAGGTCATGACGTGTGGCACGCTCGGGGCTGCCGACAGCGGAGGCATGATCGGGGACAAGGCCTTACCGGATTCCGGGAGTGAGCCATGAGACTGCGCACCAAAATTGCGGCATCTGTCCTCGCGTTTCTGGTTGTGGCGGTGGGGGCGCTGGCGTTCGTGCTGAGCTACGACGCGGCCTGCGAGGCGCCGGTCGCATCCGCTGAAGGAGCGACGCTGATGCAGGCGATCAGGTATCGCTGTTACGGCTCGACCGAAGTCCTGACGCTCGAACGCGTCGCGCGGCCGGAACCCGGCGACGACGAATTGTTGGTCAAGGTGCACGCGGCGGCCGTCAACCCGCTGGACTGGCACTTCATGCAGGGCCAGCCTTATTTCATGCGCCTGTCGTCCGGGATCGGCCGTCCGGCCAACCCGCGGGTCGGCGTCGACTTCGCAGGCACGGTGGAGGCGGTTGGCCGCAACGTGCAGTGGTTCAAGCCCGGCGACGCGGTGTTTGGCGGCATGAACGGCTCCTTTGCCGAATACCTGGTGATTCGCGAGACTGGCTCGGTGGCGAGCATGCCCGCCAATGCCAGTTTCGAGGAGGCGGCGGCAGTCCCTGTCGCGGCCATCACGGCGCTGCAGGCGGTTCGCGACGCGGGCCGGGTCGGCCCCGGCTCGCGCGTTCTCATCAACGGCGCCTCGGGCGGCGTGGGCACCTACGCGATGCAGCTCGCCAGGGCGCAGGGCGCGCACGTCACCGGCGTGAGCAGTACCCGAAACCTGGCGCTGGTGCGGTCGCTGGGTGCGGACCAGATGATCGACTACACGCAGGAAGATTTCACCCGGGGCACGGAACGCTACGACGCGATCATCGACAATGTCGGAAACCATTCGCTCGGCGCATATCGCCGCGTGCTGAAGCCCGACGGCATCCTCGTGCTGGTGACCGGGCCCAAGACCAATCGCTGGCTCGGCCCCATCGCTCGCATCCTGTGGTCGAAGATGAGCGATCCATTCGTGAGCCAGACGCATGCCGATCTGTTCGCCACGCTCAATCAGCGGGATCTGGCCGTGCTGCGCGACATGATGGAGGCCGGTACGCTCCGATCCGTCATCGATCGCCGCTTCGCGCTCAGCGAGACCGCCGAGGCGATCGAGTACATGGAACAGGGCCGCAGCCGCGGAAAGAACGTCATCACTGTCGTTCAGGACAACGTTTCGGCGGCCCAGCCGGACTCCGGGCAATGAAAAAGCGCGCAACCGGAGTTGCGCGCTTATTTCAATCGCAAAAAACTGCGTGCCTCAGTAGCGGTAGTGCTCCGGCTTGTACGGCCCCTCCACCGGTACGCCGAGGTAGGCGGCCTGCTCGTCGGTCAGCCGGGTCAGCTTGACGCCGATCTGTTCCAGGTGCAGGCGGGCCACTTCCTCGTCGAGCTTCTTGGGTAGGCGATACACGGTCTTTTCGTACGTGTCCTTGTTGGCCCACAGGTCGATCTGCGCCAGGGTCTGGTTGGAGAACGAGTTGGACATCACGAAGGCCGGGTGGCCGTGGGCGCAGCCGAGGTTGACCAGGCGGCCTTCGGCCAGCAGGTAGATGCTGCGGCCGCTGGCGAAGGTGTAGCGGTCCACCTGCGGCTTGATGGTCTCTTTCTTGATGCCTTCGGCGGCGTTGAGCCGGTCGACCTGGATCTCGTTGTCGAAGTGGCCGATATTGCACACCAGCGCATTGTTCTTCATGCCCTGCATGTGTTCGAGGGTGATGATGTCCTTGTTGCCGGTGGTGGTGACGAAGATGTCGGCCTCGTGCAGCACATCTTCGATGCGCTTGACCTCGAAGCCTTCCATCGCCGCCTGCAGGGCGTTGATCGGGTCGATTTCGGTGATGATGACCCGCGCGCCCAGGCCGCGCAGGCTGTGCGAGCTGCCCTTGCCGACATCGCCGTAGCCGCAGACCACGGCCACCTTGCCGGCGATCATCAGATCGGTGGCGCGCTTGATGGCGTCGGCCAGCGACTCGCGGCAGCCGTACAGGTTGTCGAACTTGGACTTGGTGACCGAATCGTTGACGTTGATGGCCGGCACCAGCAGCTTGCCGGCTTCCATCATCTGGTACAGGCGGTGCACGCCGGTGGTGGTTTCCTCGGACACGCCGCGCCAGTCCTTGGCCACCGTCGCCCAGAAGCCGGGACGCTCGCTGCGGGTGCGCTTGAGCAGGTTCTTGATTACCTGCTCCTCGTGGTTGGCGCCCGGCTGGTCGACCCAGTCGTCGCCGTTTTCCATGTCCAGGCCCTTGTGAATCAGCAGCGTGGCGTCGCCGCCGTCGTCGACGATCAGCTCCGGGCCGGTCATGCCTTCGTGGGTGAGCATGTCCAGCGTGCAGTCCCAGTATTCTTCAAGCGTTTCGCCCTTCCAGGCGAACACCGGAACACCGGATGCCGCGATGGCGGCGGCGGCGTCGTCCTGGGTGGAGAAAATATTGCAGCTGGCCCAGCGCACGTTGGCGCCCAGCGCGCTCAGCGTCTCGATGAGCACGGCGGTTTCCTTGGTCATGTGCAGCGAGCCGGACAGGCGCACGCCCTTGAGCGGCTGCAGCGGTGCGTATTTCGCGCGGATCTGCATCAGGCCGGGCATTTCCTCCTCGGCCATGCGGATGCGGCGGCGGCCAAGGTCGGCCAGCGAAATGTCGCGGACCTTGTAGTCCTGCGTGGGGGATGATTTGACGACTGCGTTCATGGCGATTCTCCGTAAGTTATCGGGGAATGGGCGCCGTTGAAGCGGTGGTTCCGCGCCGAGCCTGGCCTGCCTCTCGCAGGTCGCAGCGCCCCTCGTCGCGGGTTTGATTGACCATTATACGAGGCTGGCGCCCGGTTCCCGTGAAGCGGACGCAAACGCGGGAAAGGCCGCCGTCCCTGGCGAACGCGTCTTCCGAAGGGTTTATCGGCCGCTGGCAGGAGGCCTTTAATCCGGCGACCCGGCCGCCAGCCAACCGGAGCCGGTTGATTTGGTCGCCTGACCGGTGGGTTCCGACCGGTGCGTCGGGCGGGTGGCTGCGGTCGGGCCGGCACCCGTGTGAGACTGCTGCGATCGGCACGCGCGGCCTTGCACCGCGAACCCGCTTCGCCGAACGCGGTCTGACCCCGGACAACTTTACGGAACCTCGCTCATGCCCTTCTCCGAACGCCCAGCCGCTGGATCGAGTCCGCCGCCGCGCGTTGTCATTGTCGGTGCCGGATTCGCCGGCCTCTCGGCGGCGCGCGCCCTGGCCGGCGTTGACGTCGCGATTACCCTGGTCGACCGACGCAACTTCCACCTGTTCCAGCCATTGCTCTACCAGGTGGCCACCGCCGGCCTGACGCCTTCGGACATCGCCTGGCCGATCCGCAGCATCCTGCGCGACCAGCGCAATGTCCGGGTGGTGCTGGGCACCGTGACCGGTGTCGATCGGGACCGCCGCCGGGTGGCGGTATCGGATGGCGAATGCTTCGAGTACGACTGGCTGATCCTGGCGACCGGCGCTACCCACAACTATTTCGGCAACGAGCACTGGGCCAGTTTCGCTCCCGGACTGAAGCGTGTCGACGACGCCACCACGATTCGCAGGCGGATCCTTTTGGCGTTCGAGCGGGCCGAGCTGAGCGACGATCCCGATCAACGCCGGCGCCTGATGAGCTTCGTCATCGTCGGTGGCGGGCCGACCGGCGTCGAGCTGGCCGGCGCCATCGCAGAGCTGGCGCGCAAGGCGCTGGCCCGCGATTTTCGCCGGATCGACCCCCGCCAGACCCGCATAACCCTGCTGCAGGGTGGCTCGCGGCTGCTGCCGGGCTTTCCCGAAAAGCTTTCCCGCCACGCCGCGCAGGCGCTGGAATCGCTCGGGGTGGAGGTGCGCACCGATGCGCGCGTGACCGCGTGCGATGGCGAGGGTGTTTGGTTGGGCGATGAGCAGGTGCTGGCCAATACCGTGCTGTGGGCCGCTGGCGTATCGGCCTCGCCGGCGGCCAACTGGGCCGGCGCTCCCAGCGACCACGCGGGAAGAGCCCGTGTCGGTTCGGACCTGAGCGTGCCCGGCGAGCCGCGCATTTTCGTCGTCGGCGACACCGCCGCCATGTCCGGCAGCGATGGCGAACCGGTGCCCGGCATCGCGCCGGCGGCCAAGCAGGCCGGTCGCTACGTCGCTTCGATCATCGCCGCAGACGTCGCCGGCCGTTCCAGACCGGGGCCATTTCGCTATCGCCACATGGGCAGCCTGGCCACCATCGGACGGCATCAGGCGGTGATCGATTTCGGTCGGATAACGCTGTGGGGCTGGCCGGCCTGGTGGGTGTGGGGCCTGGCCCACGTTTACTTTCTGATCGGCATGCGCAACCGTCTGCTGGTGGCGATGCAGTGGTTCTTCAGCTATATCACCTTCGGTCGCGGCGCGCGCCTGATCGCCGGCACCGAAGCCGACCCGCCGTCGCGTGCGAAGTCAAACAGCAGCGCCAGCGGGCCGGAGCGAGAGCCGCCACGCTGACCATCTCGCGCGGCGATTTCGCTGGTGTTCGGCCGCAGCCGGCGCGCGTTTGCGCACATTAGTCGATACGAACCGTTGGTATGCGTCGCGCCGCATGAGACCAGGCTCGGCTATCCTGCGACATGCAATGATGCCACGCGACACGCTGCGTGAACTGCGTCCTTTGCTTCTAGTGGTGTGTCAGCGGCTGGGCACAGGGGGTGGCGTTAAGGATATGGCGATGATCAGCGAAACTGCCAACGTATCGAGTCTGTTCCCGTCCAGAGGAAACTGGACACGAGAGCAGCTGAAACTGGCCTTCTATCTCTACTGCCAATTGCCTTTTGGGAGGCTACATCGCCGCAATCAGGCCATTGTCGACCTGGCTGGGCTCATCGGTCGCTCGCCAGACGCTCTCGCGATGAAGTTAGTTAACTTCGCGAGCCTCGACCCGGCCATCACTCGCAGCGGCAGAAGCGGACTCAGCGGAGCATCGCGGCTCGACCGGGAAGTTTGGGACGAGTTTCACGCCGACTGGGAGGAACTTGCCTCGGAATGCGCTCAACTGATGACCGCGTTGCGGGAACGGCTTTTGGGTGAGGACGACCAGCACAGGGACGATGCGGAAGAAGATTCGCTAGACCTCGCGGACCATACGGGGCAGACGCGCGTTGTATTGACGCATCAGCGAATCAAACAACAATTCTTTCGACGCGCGGTGCTCAGCAGTTACCACGGACGCTGCTGCATGTCGGGGTTGTCGGAGACTCAGTTGCTAGTCGCCGGCCATATTGTCCCGTGGCGGAGCGATACGCGGAACCGCTTGAACCCCCGAAATGGTCTGTGTCTTTCGGCGATACACGACAGGGCTTTTGATCGTGGTCTGGTTGCGCTCACTGACGATCTGCGCGTCATAGTCTCGGATCGACTGCTCTCTCAGAACGACGAGATTACAACTCGCATCTTCCGTCCGCTTTTAGGGCAGCAGATTGAGCTTCCGGAAAAGTTTGCTCCCGACCCGACGTTTATACGGATGCACCGTGAGTGCTGCTTTTTGGGGGGCTAACATGGCAAGCGGATACTGCGTGTTCGAATATTTGTACCGTGACGCTGGAAACTGGAAGACATGGGGCTCCATACTTCTGGCCGGCACGGTACCTGCGCAGGCGCATGAATTAATCGAGCGCCACTGTGAGATGGGCAGCTTGTTCGTCGCCGAGCAACTTGGAGTGCGGTCACTCTGCGAGCGGCATTACCAACAATTCGGCGGGCCCAGCGAGCTGGACCATGGGTATCACGAATACCACCATTTTCGCGAGGCGACGCCAGACGAAGTTGATGCACTTCAGGTAATGGAGCCTGCGGCAACTTTCCTAGCTCGGATCGTTCGCATCGGTGGGCACTGGGACGTTCGACTGTCGCCGAATGCCTGGCGGTGAAAGACGCTGGCTGGCACATGCAACGGGCCGCTTTCGCGGCCCGTTGGGTTTCATGGTGATGTCGGGCTGACGCGGTTACTTCAGCTTCGCATCCGCGCGAAGCGCTTCGGCGCGGTCGGTTTTTTCCCAGGTGAAGGCGGTGAACGGGTCGGTCTGCTTCTTGACCTTCTTGCCGTTTTCGATCTGCTCCCAGTGGTAGACGCAGTTTTCGATCGGCTCGCGGCCGAAGTGGCCGTAGGCGGCGGTGCGCTGGTACATCGGGTGCACCAGGTCGAGCATTTTCAGGATGCCGTAGGGGCGCAGGTCGAAGTGGCCGCGGATCAGCTTTTCGATCTGGTGATCGGGAATCTTGCCGGTGCCGAAGGTGGTGACCGAGATCGAGGTCGGCTCGGCCACGCCGATGGCGTAGCTCAGCTGCACTTCGCAGCGGTCGGCAAGACCGGCCGCGACCACGTTCTTGGCGACGTAGCGCGCGGCGTAGGTTGCCGAGCGGTCGACCTTGGACGGATCCTTGCCGCTGAACGCGCCGCCGCCGTGGCGCGCCCATCCGCCGTAGGTATCGACGATGATCTTGCGTCCGGTCAGGCCGGCATCGCCGACCGGTCCGCCGATCTCGAACTTTCCGGTCGGATTGATGTGGTATTTGGTGCCCTTGTGCAGCCACTTTTCGGGCAGCACCGGCTTGAGGATGTACTCGCGCACCGCCTCGACCAGATCCTTGTGCTTGATGTCCGGGTCGTGCTGGGTGGACAGCACCACGGCGTCGATGGCGACCACCTTGCCGTTCTCGTAGCGCAGGGTGACCTGACTCTTGGCGTCCGGGCGCAGCCACGGCAGCGGCGAATTCTTCTTCTTGCGTACCTTGGACTGCTGCTCGACCAGTCGGTGCGAGTAGTGAATCGCGGCCGGCATCATCGCCTTGGTTTCGGTGGTGGCATAGCCGAACATCAGGCCCTGATCGCCAGCGCCCTGTTCCTCGGGCTTCTTTTGCTTCTTCTCGTGGCCGTCGACGCCCTGGGCGATGTCCGGCGACTGCTTGCCGATGAGATTGAGCACGCCGCAGGTGGCGCCGTCGAAGCCGACCGTGGAGCTGTCGTAGCCGATATCGGTGATCACCTTGCGGGTCAGCGCTTCCAGATCCACCCACGCGCTGGTGGTGATCTCGCCGGCGACGATCGCCACGCCGGTCTTGACCAGGGTTTCGCACGCCACCCGCGCGCGCGGGTCCTGGGCCAGGATGGCGTCGAGCACGGCGTCGGAAATCTGGTCGGCGACCTTGTCCGGGTGACCTTCGGAGACCGATTCGGAGGTAAACAGGTAGCTGCTCATTTCGGGTGAATATCCTTTGATTCGGATGAAAGGATGAACGAACCGCGCATCATACTACGGTACGCATCGGTATGCATCGCGCGGCGCGGCTTGCTGGCCGGGTGATTTGCGCGCATTCGTTGAAGAGGCAGGGCGTCACGCTGCCGCCGCCCAGCGTCCGGCGGTGCCCTCGGACAGCGCCTGAAAGTAGGACCGGGTGAGTTCGATCTGCTGGTGCGGGCAATCGGTGCCGTTGACCGCGACGCGAAACGCCGACAGGGCCGAATCCGACCGGCTGGTGCCGCCCTTGGCGTACCAGCCCAGATGCTTGCGCGCGATCCGCACGCCGGCCAGTCCGCCGTAGAAGTCGTGCAGGTGGTTCAGATGGCCGATCAGCAGGTCGCAGACCTGATCCGGTGCGGGCTCCGGCAGGCGTTCGCCGGTTTGCAGGAAGTGGGCGATCTCGCGAAAGATCCACGGCCTTCCCTGCGCGGCGCGGCCGATCATCAGGCCGTCGGCGCCGGTGTGGCGAAGCACCCGCACTGCGGCTTCGGGCCCGTCGATGTCGCCGTTGGCGAGCACCGGAATGCGCACGCTGGCCTTCACTTCGGCGATGGTGTCGTATTCGGCCTGTCCGGTGTAAAGCTGGTCGCGGGTGCGGCCGTGCACGGCGAGCGCGGCGATTCCAGTCTGCTCTGCGATGCCCGCGATGGTCACCGCGTTGCGCTGATCGGCTGCCCAGCCGGTGCGGATTTTCAGGGTCACCGGCACATCCACTGCGCGCACCACCGCGTCGAGGATCCGGGCCACCAGTGTTTCGTCGCGCATCAGTGCCGAGCCAGCCCATGCCTTGCACACTTTCTTGGCCGGGCAACTCATGTTGATGTCGATGATCTGTGCGCCGTTGGCCACGTTGTGGCGTGCGGCCTGGGCCAGAAGGGCGGGGTCGGTGCCGGCGATCTGCACCGAGACCGGCGCGGGCTCTCCGGCGTGATCCATCCGGTGCAGGGATTTGCGGGTATGCCACAGGCGCGGGTCGGCGCTGGTCATCTCCGATACGCACAGGCCGGCGCCCAGATGCTTGCACAGCATCCGGAACGGCTTGTCGGTGACGCCGGCCATGGGCGCCAGTACCAGCGGCGGTTCGATACGGTGTGGCCCGATGCGCATCCGTGCATGGTATCGCGGCCCTGGCCTGGACGGCACGCGTGCTTTAGCCCGGCAGCGCCGGGTCTTCAGGTGCCGGCCAGGCCAGCGCTCAGGACTCGGCGATCGGCGCTGTCGGAGCGTTGGCCTTGACCGAAGCGATTCCCTTTTCGCAGCTCGCAGCGCTGGCATACATCTGGCTCTTGCCAATGACCTGTCCGTTGCTGGCATTGAGGGTGAAGTAGTTCTTGCCGTTCTTGGCGGTCTTTCGCTCGAAATTGCCGTCGACCGCACAGTGCTTTCGCACGGACTCGATCCCGTTCAGGCAGGAAGCACGGGCCCTGTAGCCTTCCGAGCCGAGGATCACCAGGCCGTTGCCGGCCTTGAGGCTGAAGTAGTGCTCGCCATTGCTGCCAACCTTGATTTCGAATTTTCCGGCCATGATCGACTCCTGATGGGAATGGACTGGTTGCGGTGCGTTGCGCACGCCGGAGGGAGTCAGCTTTGCCAAATGGGTCGCTAAAACAGCGTGAATCCCGGCTCAGGATGGCTGTGGCGTGAGAAACGGCATCGCCAGCGCCGCGCCGGCCTTCTCGGTGGAACGGGCGGCGTAGCGGTTGGCGAAGGCGACCGCTTGGCCGAAGTCGTCGGCCAATGGCCCGGCCAATGCGGCGGCCAGCGCGCCATTGAAGGCATCGCCGGCGCCGGTGGTGTCGATCGCGTCGGCCGGCAGTCCGGCCACGCGGAAGTACTGCCGGCCGTCGGCATCGACTGACTGCAGCGAGACGAAGCAGCCGGCTGCACCCAACGTGATCACCACGATGGCTGCCGACACGCTCCGGCACAGGGCGTGCAACTCGGCGTCGTCGATTTCGATCAACGCTTCCGGGCGCAGGGCGGGGCCGCCCGTGGCGCTGAGCAGCGCGCAGAATTCGGTTTCATTCGGAGTGACGATGTCGGCGAGGCCGAGCAGCGAGCAATCCAGATTCGCGTCGGCCGGCGCCGGGTTGAGGATGGTCCGCACACCCCGCGCGCGCGCTGCGGCAAGCGCGGCGCGAACCGCACCACGATCGATTTCCAGTTGGGTCAGAAGCACGGCGGCGTGCCGCAACGCATCGTCTTGCGCGGCAATGAACGCGGTCGTCAGCAGGGCGTTGGCGCCGGGAGCAACGACAATCTGGTTTCTGCCCTCGGCATCGACCACGACTGCGGCGCAGCCGGTGGGCGCGGCGACGCGCTCGGCGCGCAATTCCAATCCGTCGCGCTGCGCCAGCTCGCAGGCCAGATCGGCCGGTGGGTCGGTGCCAAGCGCAGCGACGAACACGGTTTCGGCGCCGGCTCGGCGCGCCGCGATGGCCTGGTTGAAGCCCTTGCCGCCCGGCCCGGTGGCATAGCTTCCGCTGACCGTCTGGCCGCCGATCGGCAATGCGGCGCAGGTCCAGACGTGGTCCTGGTTGAACGAGCCGACCACCAGCACCCGGCCTGCCATGGCGATCAGATCGTGCCCAGCACGCCGGCGATGGTGGCGGTCATGAAGGTCGCCAACGAACCACCGAGCACGGCCTTGAGCCCGAACTTGGCAAGCTCGTGGCGGCGCTCGGGCGCGATGCCTCCGATGCCTCCGATCTGGATCGCGATCGAGCTGAAATTGGCGAACCCGCACAGCGCATAGGTGGCGATCAGCTGGCTCTTGGCCGACAGGGTGTCTTTGATCTGGCTGAGCTCGGCATAGGCGACGAATTCGTTGAGCACCACCTTGGTGCCGATCAGGCCACCGACGCTGACTGCGTCTTCCCACGGCACGCCGATGATCCAGGCGATCGGCGCCATCACCAGACCCAGCAGCGTGGACAGGCCCAGCTCGCGGCCCAGCATCTCGTTCATGCCGGTGAGCTCGCCCAGCCAGGCGATCGGCGCGTCGAGCAGGGCGATCAGCGCAATGAAAGCCAGCAGCATGGCGCCGACATTGAGTGCCAGGCGCAGGCCATCGCTGGCGCCGGCGGCTGCCGCGTCGATGACGTTGGCGGTGGTGCGTTCGATGTTGGCCTTGACCTGGCCACGGGTCAGCGGCTCACCGGTTTCCGGCACCAGAATCTTGGCGATCACCAGCGTGGCCGGCGCGGCCATGATGCTGGCCGCGATCAGGTGCTTGGCGAAGTAGCGCTGGGCTTCCGGGTCGGGCCCGCCGAGCATCTGCACATAGGCGCCAAGCACGCCGCCGGCGATGGTGGCCATGCCGCCGATCATCAGCGCCAGCAGCTCCGAGCGGGTCATGGTGGCGATGTAAGGCTTGACCACCAGCGGCGCTTCGGTCTGCCCGACGAAGGCGTTGGCCGCCACCGACAAGGTTTCCGCGCCCGAGACATTCATCACCTTGGTGATCACCCAGGCCATGCCCTTGACGATCGCCTGCATGATGCCCAGGTGGTAGAGCACGGCCATCAGCGATGCGAAAAAGATGATGGTGGGCAGAACCTGGAAAGCGATGATGAAGCCCAGCGCATCCTGAGACGCCAGCGGGCCGAAGATGAAGCTGGAGCCTTTCTGGGTGAATCCGAGCAAGGCCACGAAGCCCTCGCTGAGCGCGCCGAAGATGGCCGCGCCGAACGGCGTGAGCAGCACGAAACTGGCGAACACCAATTGCAGACCCACGCCGGTGGCGACCAGCCGCCAGTCGACCGCCCGGCGATTCTCGGAAAAGGCGAGGGCAATGGCGATCAGCGCGGCGAGGCCGACAAGTCCAAACAGAATGTCGAGCATGTAATTTCCGAAGTCCAGACGATGGGGCAGACTAAGCCAGCCGATGACCGGGAACAAGCGCCGGCTGCGTCGGCCACCTCATCCGCGGGCGACCAGCCGATTGCGGCCCATGCGTTTGGCTTCGCGCAGGCGCAGGTCTGCGTGGCGCATCAAGCCCGACAGTTCCGCCGCATCGTGCGGAAAACTGGCCAGCCCGGCGCTTATGGTCACGGTCACCGGAAGACTGCCGCGCTTGGGGGAAAATGGCGTATTGGCCAATCGCTGACGCAGGCGTTCCATCAGTTCCCAGGCGGTGCCCAGCGGAAGGTGCATCAGTAATACGAATTCCTCGCCGCCGACCCGGATCAGCGGTTGCTCGCGGCCGATCGCGTCGCGCAGGCAGTGCACCACGTGTTGGAGCGCGCGATCGCCGACACCATGGCCGAATTCATCGTTGATGCGACGGAAGTGGTCCAGATCGATCAGCGCCAGCGTCATCGTCAGATCGTCGCGCCGCGCATCGGCCAGGATTTGCGGAACCCGGTGAATCAGGTAGGAGCGATTGGGCAGCCCGGTCAGCGTATCGGTGCCGGACAGCATCACCAGCCGCTGCATGCGGAACACGATGACTGCGGTGATCAAGGTGGCGATCAGCAGCACGGCGACACGCTGGATCTGGCCGGGAACATCGACCGACCCGTAAATCGGCGATGGCGACAGCGAAGCAAATCCGTCATTGGCGATCATCAGGCCGACGACCACCGCCAGGTATTGGAGTGCGGCGGTGAGCCCGATGAACAGGCTCGCCCGCCCGTCGTTCTTGAGCGCCGACAGGACGATTGCCAGCACGTAGACCGCAAACACCACTTGGCTGTTCAACGCCGCCGCAGGATGACTGGTCGCAAGCAGCACCAGCACCAGCGAGGTCAGCGTAACATCCGATGCCCCGGTCACGAACGGCAGCCATCGATGGCGCCGCGCCCGTTTGGCCAGGTACAGCCAGAGCAACGCAACGGCCAGCGCGAAGACGGTGCCGCTGAGCCCCACCACAGTTTCGAACCAGCGGCCGCCGGCCACGTGGTTGATGATCGGCAGCAGCAAAAGCAATACGGTTGCCGCCACGCGAAGCCGGGCAATGAGAAGTTCGCCACCGGCGCCGATTTCCTGCATCAAGGCATCCGGACGCTCGACCAGCGAGCGTCCCAGGCCGGACAGGGTTTCACCCAGCGTGCTCATGGCAACACAGTCGCGGACTCATGACGAAGGACGCTGAGGATAGCGCGACCGGACCAGCAAGGTGATATGAGGAACCCGGTCAAGGGCAGGAGGCAAGCAAGTCTGAAGCCTTCACCGGGCTATTGCGCGCGGAAAACGATTCCTCCTTAGCGTGCCGGATCCAGAGCCGAGTAGCCCGGATTGCAGCGCAGCGAACCGAGCGCGGGCGCAGTCCAAGCGAAGGCGCAGCGGGCAAAGCCCGCGTAGCCGCGCAGCGGCCGACCGAGCGCGGGCGCAGCCCAAGCGAAGGCGCAGCGGGCAAAGCCCGCGTAGCCGCGCAGCGGCCGAAAGCCGGGACCGCCAGGACACCAATCGAACCCCGGCCCACCCGGTGAACCGAAACACCCGGGTCGCGGGCGTGGCCCGCTCCTACAGGTCGTATCGCAACTCTCGTACGCGAGACCGATTCGAGCAGCTCGGATTGCAGCGCAGCGGGCGTAGCTCGCGCAGCCGGCCAGCGCCCGCAAGGCTTCTAGCCGGCGCCCGGCCCGGCAAGCGCCACCCAGACGGCCATGGCGGCGAACAGGCCGGCAGCCGCCCAGCGGGCGAGGTGCAAGGGCAGGCGCTGAGCGAACCGGTTGCCCAGCCAGATCACCGGAAGATTTGCCAGCAGCATGCCGATCGTGGTGCCGGTCACTACCTGCCACAGGCTGTCGAAGCGCGCGGCCAGGACAACGGTGGCGACCTGCGTTTTGTCGCCCATTTCCGCCAGGAAGAACGCGATCAGGGTGGCCACGAAAGCGCCGCGCATCGGGAGTCCGCTCTGATCCTTCTCCAGTTTGTCCGGCACCAGCGCCCAGATTGCGACTGCCAGGAACGAAGCGGCGACCAGCCAGCGCAGAAGATCGGGTGAGAACCAGCCGGCGACCAGGATGCCCAGCCAGCCGGCCAGCGCGTGATTGGCCACCGTGGCGACCAGGATTCCGGCGGCAATCGGCACCGGCTGTCGATACCGGGCAGCCAGCACCAGGGCGAGCAGTTGGGTTTTGTCGCCGATCTCAGCGATGGCGACGGCCAGGGTTGAAACCAGCAGTGCTTCCAATGGTGCATCCAGCCGGGCAGGGGGCTGTCATTCTACGCGGCCGGGCGGCTGACCCGGCGCGGCGGTCGGCTCGAATCGAAGTCGACTTCGTGTCGGCCGGAATGTCAGCCCACGCCGGGCAGCGGCGGGAGATTCGCTCAGATCGGCGCGCCCGGCGGCGGGCGAGGCGCCTTGGGCGGCTTCGGTGGCTCGGGCGGCGAAGGGGCGCGCGGCGCTTCGATGAACCGCAGCGCAGCGGTTTCGGGCACGGTCAGTTCCAGCGTCTGCACGCGCTGATCGCGCTGGATCTCAAGCGTGGCCGTGCTGCCGCCGGGCAGCGTGCGCAGCGCCTTCATCACCGCGCGCGGGCCGTCTACCGGTTCGCCCTGAATCTTCAGGATCACATCACCGGCGCGCAGGCTGTCGAGGGCTCGCCCGGGATTGAGCACCAGTGCGCCGCGGTCGACGCCGAAGTAACGGCCGAGGTCGGTGTCGACGCTGGCCAGGTTCAGACCGCTCCAGCGCATCGCCCGGAACACGCGATGTCGGTCGCAGTCGGCGTTCTCGCCCTCGCAGTCGCGAGCGTCGATGACGATCCGCTCGATGTCGATTTCCGGCGCCACGCCGTCTTCATTCAGGCGCAGGTTTTCCAGATTGAAATGCTCGGTGATCCGGCGCAGCGGCTCCAGCGAACCGGCCTCCGGCGCCCAGATCATCAGACGGTCCATTTTTTCCGCTTCCAGCGCCACCGAGGCGCGCTTGCCCTCGCGGGCGTAGCCCAGCTCGACGGTATCGCCTTCCTCCAGTTCGCCGATCAGGGCGCGCGCATTGGCCAGCCGCTCGGCGGCATCGCTGCCCGCGATGTCGGTGCCGTTGACGCTGACCAGGGTATCGCCCGACTTGAGCCCGGCGCGGTCGGCCGGGCCGCCCGGTGTGACACCGGCCAGCGTGACGTCGCCGTCCTCGCCCTCGGCCATCACCACGCCGATGATCGGTCGGCTCATGCGCATTTCGCGCAGTGCGATCACCTGCTCTTTCGCCAGGCTGCCGGCCTCGCTGGCCAGTTGCCGGGACAGCTCGGCAAACCGGCGCGAAGCGTCGGCCAGTTCCTGGCGTGCGGCTTCCAGATCCTTCCGGATGTGCTCGCGGTCCAGTCGTTTCTGTTCTTCGGCACTTTCATCCTGGGCCACAGTCAGCAGCGGCCAGGCCAGGCTGGCGATCAATAGCAAGATTCCGATGCGGGAAGTCTTCATGGCGGTTCCTCTGTCAGTAGGCCACGACCAGCGCGGCGTCGAAGGCGCGGCCCTGGCTGGCGAGTTCGAAGCGGGCCTGCTGGAGGTGGTCGAGGTCTCTCAGCAGCGTGATGCGCTGTTGCCACAGTCGCGTCTGTTCGGCCGGGTCATCGGTCGGTTGGGCCAGTTGCAGGTCGATCAGTCGCAGCCGGTCCTCGATATCAAGGCCAAGCGCGGCCAGCGGTGCCGAAAACGGCAGGCCCTCACCGTGCGCGATGGACTGCTCCAGACGTGCCGACTCTGCGCGCAGGGCTGCGATGCGGGGATCGAGATCAACGCTCGACTGACCGGCAGGACCGACCGGCACTATCGCAGGGCGATCGGCCAGCGGCAGCACGGCAACCAGCGCCAGTGAGGCGGCAGCCAGCCACCAGGCCGGATGCGGCCGATGTCGCCGGCGATGCAAGCGCTGCGCCAGTTCCGGCCAGACGCTGCGCGATGGAGCTTCCAGGGGCAGGGCGGCGAAGGCGGTGGCGGCCGGAATCCCGGGCCGGCCGGTTTGGTCGGGACGGTGGCTGTCAGGCATGGTGGCTTACCTCGGTTGGTGCGACTCCCAGCTCGGTGCGCAGACGCGCCAGTCCGCGCGCCAGCTGCGATTTCGAAAAACTTACGGTGCGGCCCAGCATCGCGGCGATCTCCGGATGCGTGTAGCCCTCGCCGTGGTACAGCCAGAGCACGCTCCGCGTGGCTTGCGGCAGCCGGTCGAGGGCGCGGATCAGCCGTGCGCCATCGGCCGCAGCGGGCGGCAGGCGGTCATCGGCCGGGTCGGACTCCGGCTCGGGCAGCTCGTCGGTGTACAGCAGCCGGCCGCGTTGGCGCAGCCGCATCAGGGTTTCGTTGACCGCGATCTGCCGCAGCCAGCCCCAGAACGGACTGTCGCCACGAAAATCGGAGAACTTGTCGATCAGTCTGAGCATGGTGTTCTGCAAAACCTCGAGTGCTTCTTCCGGATCGCCGGTCATGCGCAGGGCCAGCGTATAGATCGGTCGCTCGAAGCGGCGGTAGATGATTTCCAGCGCCGCTTCTTCGCCCTTGCGGGCGCGCGCCAGCAGGGCATCGGAAAGGTCGATGGCGAAGGCCGATTGCGCGCTCACGACTATCTGGATGCGCCACGGCATCGAACGGTCGCAGGGTCGGGAGGCGTCGAACCGTTCATGTCGTCGGGGCTGCGTCGGGTCGTCGAACGGTGCGTACGCCAGGCGCCGATGGCCACGCGCGCTCAGCCGGGGAGGCTGTCCAGAAACTGGCGTATCGCCGCGCCGGTGGCGGTCGGGTCTTCGAGTTGTGGGTAGTGGCCCAGCCCGGACAGCCACTCCAGCCGGGCGCCGGGAATCTCGGCGGCCAGCCGTTCGGCGATTGCCGCGACCGCGACCGGATCTTCCCGGCCCCAGAGCACGTGGGTGGGCAGGTCGAGCCGGCGCAGCGCGCCGATCCAGCGCCGCGCGAACCGGCGGCGCTCGTCGACATAGGCGATGGTTTGCGGCAGGCGCAGATGCCCGTCGCGGTGACGGATCAGCGCCCACATCGCGTCGAGTTCCTCATCGGCAACCGGCTGGCCCAGAATGCGCCGCAGTTGAGCGATGAACAGCCGATGCGACGCCAGTCGACTGAACACGCCCGACAGCGGCGAGCGCAGAAGTTTCTGCGATGGAGTCAACCGCGCCAGCTCGATATGGACGCTGCCGTTCATCAGCAGCAGGGATTTCGGTGTCACGCCCAGCAGGCCGCGCTCGTGCCGGGCGCACAGCTCGGTCGCCACGCTGGTGCCCATGTCGTGGGCGACGATGTCGATCTCGCTCACGCCCAGAGCGCGCAGCAGCAGCACGACCACGTCGGCCTGTTCGAGCAGCGAGTAGCTGTAGTCGGCAGGTTTCTCCGACAGCCCGAATCCGGGCAGATCCAGTGCGATCACCCGCCGGCCGGTCAGCGCCGGCAGTATCGGTCGCCAGTCCAGGCTGCTGCTCGGGAATCCGTGCAGCAGCAGGACGGCGCGGCGACCCTGGCCGGGCGCGGTATCCACGGCAAATACGTCAAGGCCGGCCAGCTCGATGAAGCGGCCGCCGTCACGCCAGGTCTCGATCAGCGGTGCAAGCGAATGGGTCATCGGCCCAGCCTACCGCAAGCGCCCGGGGCACGCCTGCCCGGGTCCCTGCGGCCGGCCTGTGGGCTCAGAAGGACATCCGGAATCCAACGAAGCCGGCCTGCGGTCGGCCGGGACGAGGGCCGGCGGGTCGCCGCGAGGAAATGTATTCCTCGTCGAACAGGTTCTCGACGCGGGCGAACACTTCCGCGTTGGCCGACAGCGTGTAGGCCGCGCTCAGATCGAACACCCAGGCCTGGTCGGTCGACTCGTTGGCGGGAATCGGCCCGCGGCCGGCCACCACGCGCATCGCATCGATATAGGTGCCGCCGAGCGTGGCGCGCCAGTTGCCGCCCGTCAGGCCGATCTCGCCGTGAAACATGTGCTCGGGCAGATAGGCCAGTTTGTCGCCTTTCTCCACCTCGCCGAATTCGTCGAACTCGCTGATGAAGGCGGTGCGGAACTCGGCGTCGGTGTAGGTGTAGTTGAACGACAGCGGCACGCCGATCGCCCAGTCGCGCGCCTGACCCAGGTCGTAGCGCAGGGTGCTTTCCACGCCGCGAATCCGGGTTTTGCCGCCGTCGAACTGATCGCCGATCACGCAGCCGCCGCCGCTGGATTCGGTGCAGGTGCCGACCAGATTGCTGTAGCGGTTCCAGAAGCCGACCACCTCGGCGCTCAGCGCATCGCCGAACCAGCGCATGCCGAATTCGCTGTTGGTGCTTTCCTCGTTGTCGGCGGTCGAGCCCGGCGCCGGTGGACTGAAACCGCGATGCACGCTGCCGAACACGGTCAGCCGCTCATCGACCAGATAGGTGATGCCCAGGCCGGGGGTGAATTCGGACACGGTGTTCTTGACGATTCGGGTCGGCGCCTGATCGCGGCCGGTGGGCGTGCGCACGAAATCGGTTCGGGTCAGGTCGATGGTTTCGAAGCGGCCGCCCGGGGTCACGATCCAGTTGCCGTAGCGGATTTCGTCCTGGAGATAGAACGCCCACGCCTCGGCTTCGCCGATGCGGTTGTCCTGGGTGCCGGGTTGCCGGTCGGTGGTCAGCACCAGGCGGCCGTTGTCCATCCGGTAGCTGTCCTGATCCTGGAAGCGGTCTTCCTCGTCTTCGTGGTAGCGGGCGCTGAACTCGACCTGATGCGAGACCGCGCCGGTGTCGACCTGCCAGCCAAGCACGGTCTGTACGCCCTGGCTTTCGTAGGCGCGGCGGTTGTTGCGCACGGTGAAGGCATTGTCGGGGCTGCTGGCACCCTTGATCCAGGCCATCTCCTGCGCGAAGGCATCGGGGTTTTCGACGATCTGCGAAATCGCCACGCCGTTGACCTGTTCGAGCTTGAACCAGTTGCGATCGAATTCGGTCTGGTAGGCCACGGTGGTCAGATCGAGATTGGGCAGGAACTCGATCCGGTGGCGGACTTCGTACTGATTGTGATCGGTGGTGATGTTGTCCAGCTGCGAGCCGGCGTAGCGACGGTTCGGGCTGTCGCGGAAGTCTGCTTCGGTCAGGCCCAGATAGGTTTCGTTGGAATCCTGCTGGGTGTGGACGATCTTCAGCTCCAGCTCCTGGTAGATGTCGGCGTTGGGGTCGGAGGTGACCAGAAACTTGGCCAGGTAATCCTGCAGGTCGTAGCCGGTGTCGTCGCCTGACGGCCCGGCAAAGTCCAGATCCTTGAAGCCATCGGTGTCCTGCTGGACGGTTTCCAGCAGGAAGCCGGTCTGCTCGGTTCGCCCACCCACCCAGGCGTGGCCGAGGATCGTGTCGTCGCTGCCGTAAGCGATATCGACCTTGCCGCTCAGTCGATCGGGTATCGGCGTGGACACCAGATTGAGCGCGCCGCCGGTGGTGCGCGGGCCGGTCTTGATCGACGAGGAGCCCTTGCGCACTTCCACCGCGCTCATCCGGGCCATAGTCGGGAAGTAGTAGGCCGCCGGCGCGGCATAGGGTGCCGGCGACATCAGTACGCCGTCCTCCATCAGCGTGATGCGGCTGCTGCGGTCGGTGCCCGAACCACGGATGCCGATGTTGGGACGCAGCCCCAGGCCTTCCTCGTCAATGGCGTACACGCCGGGAATCTGCCGCAACACGCGATGCACATCGGTGTAGTTGAATTCTTCGAGTTTTTCGGAATCCAGGTAGTGAGCCGAACCAGCCACCTCCTGAGCCTTTTCGGCACTGCCGACCACCATCAGGCGGTCGAGTTTGGTGGCGAAGCTGTCGCGGTCGGCCACCTCGGCCAGGGCCGGATTCATGGCGATCATCAGCGCCAGGGCCAGCGGGGCGGGGCGGAGCGCGACGGTGCGAGAGCGGACGGTACGGTTCATGGTGGTTTCTTTGTTGGTTGAGAGGGCGGGTGCGGCGAGAAGCCGCGAACAGAACGAACTCTAATGTAAACGAGAATGATTCGCAATACATGTAGGGTTGGCAGATGCTCGCGGGTCAGCCGGATCGCGGTGGGTGGCCTTCAGCAACGGTCTGGCGATGCGCCAGCGGCCTTGATGCGGCATCGCACGGGCCGAGGCGAGTGGGCATTCGACCGGGCGCGGGGGCGGACGTCAGCCGCCGTCATCCGCTGGCGATGGGATCGCGACCGCGCACGTTTGGTGGCCGGTGCGCTCGGCTATGATGCGGACTCAAACCAGGAGGGCGGAATGGAAATCTTCACGATTGTGCTGCTGCTGTTCGCCGTGATTACCGTGTTCAAGGGCGTGCGCGTGGTGCCGCAGGGGTATGAGTGGACGGTGGAGCGTTTCGGCCGCTACGAGCGCACGCTGGAGCCGGGGCTGGGCTTCACCATCCCGTGGGTCGAGGGCATTGGCCGCAAGCTGAACATGATGGAGCAGGTGCTCGATGTGCCGTCGCAGGAGGTGATCACTCGCGACAACGCGGTGGTGCGCGTCGATGGCGTGGTGTTCTTCGAGGTCCTGGACGCAGCCAAGGCGGCCTACCAGGTGGCGCAACTGGAAATCGCCATTCTCAATCTGACCATGACCAACACCCGCACGGTGCTGGGCTCGATGGATCTGGACGAATCGCTGTCCAAGCGCGACGAGATCAACGCCCGGCTGCTGTCGGTGGTCGACGAGGCCACCCACCCGTGGGGCGTCAAGGTCAACCGGATCGAGATCAAGGATATCCAGCCGCCGCGCGATCTGATCGATTCGATGGCCCGGCAGATGAAGGCCGAGCGCGAGAAGCGCGCCAATATTCTCGAAGCCGAAGGGTTCCGCGCGGCGGCTATTCTCAAGGCCGAGGGCGAAAAGCAGGCCGTCATGCTGGACGCCGAGGGCCGTCGCGAGGCGGCGTTCCGCGATGCCGAAGCGCGCGAACGTCTGGCCGAGGCCGAGGCGCGCGCCACCACGCTGGTGAGCGACGCCATTGCCCAGGGCGACGTGCAGGCGATCAACTATTTCGTGGCGCAGAAGTACGTCGAGGCGCTGACCGCATTCGCCACTTCGCCCAATCAGAAAACCCTGCTGCTGCCGATGGAAACCACCGGCATTCTCGGCTCGCTGGCCGGGATGATCGAACTGGCCAAGGCGGCTGGTGATGATCGCAGGTCGGCCGGGCCGTCGGCGCCGCCTCAGCCGCGCAACCCGTTCACCGTGGAGTGATGGCGATGGAATGGATGGCGAGCGGATGGTTCTGGTGGGCGCTTGCTTTGGCGCTGCTGGCCGCAGAGGCGATAGCGCCGGGCATCTTCCTGATCTGGCTGGGACTGGCGGCGGCGGCCACGGGTGTGATTCGGTTGATCGTTCCCGGCCTGGATGTTGCCGCGCAGTGGATGGTGTTCTCGGTGTTTTCGGTGATCGCCGTGGTGGTTGCCTGGCGATTGCGTGCGACCCACCCGAACAGCGTGACCGATAAACCGCTGCTCAATCGTCGCGGCGAGCAGCTGGTCGGCCGGGTGCTGGTGCTCGATCAGGCCATCGTCAACGGCCGCGGCCGGGTCAAGGTCGGCGATGCGTTCTGGCCGGTCACCGGCGAGGAGCTGCCGGAGGGCACCCGCGTCCAGGTGGTCGCTGTGGCGGACATGACGCTGAAGGTGCGGCCGGAACCGGAATGATTGCGCTGTGGGGCCTGTCGGGCCGTTGGCGGTTCGGTCGACGCCGGCCCGGTCCGCCGGGTGCCGGCAGGCCCGAGGCAGACAGGCCCGAGGCAGGTGAGCACGAGACTTGAGTTTCATGGTAATGAGAATTATTATCATAAAGCCCGTCCAAGATCTGCCACCGATCTCCCTGGAGTTGCCATGAACATCTTTCAGTTTTGTACTCCGCTACTTATGTGCGCTCTGCTCGCCGCCTGTGGGCAGTCCCAACCGCCAGCGGACGATACGGCCACCGCACCGGAATCCGCGCCAGCGACCGAGCTGGTGGTCTATTCCGAGCGCCGCGAACCGCTCATCCAGCCGGTATTCGACCGTTATCGCGAACAGACCGGCGTGACGGTCCGGTATCTCACCGACAGCGCGCCCGTGCTGATCGAACGACTTGCCGCCGAGGGTGCCGACACGCCCGCCGATATTTTCCTGTCGGTCGACGCCGGCAGCCTGTGGCAGGCCAGCGAGCGCGGCCTTCTCGCCGAGTTGGATTCGGCCGAGATCGATCGCGTGATCCCTGCCAACCTGCGCGATCCGGACGACCAGTGGACCGCCCTGTCGCTGCGCGCCAGAACGATCGTTTACTCGACCGAGCGGGTCGAACCCGGCAGTCTGGAAAGTTATGAAGGCCTGGCGGACGAAAAATGGCGAGGACGGCTGTGTCTGAGGACTTCCAAGAAGGTCTACAACCAGTCGCTCACCGCCACCCTGATCGAGCGACTGGGTGCCGAGCGCACTGAACAAATCCTGCGCGGCTGGGTCGACAACCTCGCCACCGCGCCGTTTGCCGATGACACCGCGCTGATCATGGCCATCGCCGCGGGTCAGTGCGACGTCGGACTGGTCAACACCTACTATCTGGGTCGTGCCCAGGCGGAGAATCCGGACCTGCCGGTCGCCGTGTTCTGGCCGAACCAGAGCGACGCCGGCGTGCACGTGAATATTTCCGGTGCCGGTATCGTCGCCGAATCCGGCAACAAGGCCGAAGCCAAGCGGTTGCTGGAGTGGTTGGTTTCCGAGCCGGCGCAGAAGCTGTTCGCCGAAGTCAACTTCGAGTTTCCGGCGCGTCCGGGCATCGAGGTGCATCCGCTGGTTGCCGCCTGGGGCGAATTTGAATCCGACCCGGTGAATGTCTCGGTCGCCGGACAGCGACAGGCCGAAGCCGTGCAGTTGATGGATCGGGCGGGTTGGCGCTGATAGTTCCGCGTTCGATGCCGGCGGCGTTGGCGACAGCGCCGCGCGCCGGTCGCGGAACGCGCCATCTGGCCTGGCTGCTCAGCCTGCCGCTGGCGCTGCCGCTGATTTTTCTGGCCGCCAGCCTGACCGAGTGGCAGCCCGAACTGTGGTCGCACATCAGTCGCTACCTGTTGCCGCAGGCCACCGCCAATACCGTGTTGCTGGCGCTGCTGCTGGCCGTGCTGGTGTTGATTCCCGGGCTGGGCTTTGCCTGGGCCAGCGCGCGCTACGAGTACCCCGGACGACGTTGGCTGGATTGGGCGCTGGTCCTGCCGCTGGCCATCCCTGGCTATGTGGTGGCCTTCGTCTATGTCGGCCTGCTGGACTACGCCGGACCGGTGCAGAGCGCATGGCGTGGCTGGTTCGGCTCCGGGGCGGCGCTGCCCAATGGACGGGGCCTGCTGGGCGCGGCCGTTCTGCTGTCGCTGGTGCTCTATCCCTATGTTTATTTGCTGGCCCGTGCGGCTTTCATCAGGCAGGGCGCGGCGGCAATGGACGCCGCACGCAGCCTCGGGTATGGACCGCTGCAGGGCTTTCTGCGTGCGGTCTTGCCGCTGACCCGTCCGGCGTGGGTCGCCGGACTCACACTGGCCTTGCTGGAAGCGCTGGCGGATTTCGGCGCGGTGAGCATCCTCGGCGTGGACACGCTGACTACCAGCATCTACCGAATCTGGTTCGGCATGTACGCGCTGGGTACCGCCGCGCAACTGGCCTTGGGGCTACTGGGCCTGGTCGCTTTGGCCCTGTTGATCGAACGACTTGCCCGTGGCCGGGCCCGGTTCGCGCTGGCAGCGCCGGCGCCGCAGCCGCGCCGGCAGTTGGTCGGCTGGCGCGGTGCGGCACTGAGCGGGTTCGGCTGGCTGACCGTGTTGCTCGGCTTTGGCATCCCGGTCTGGCGGCTGGCCAGCTGGGCCTGGCAGGCGAGAGAGGCCTTGCCGCATGTCGCCGAGGCATCGGTCAATACCCTGGTGCTGGCGGCCATGGCCACCGGGCTGGTCATGGCCGGTGCGCTGGCGCTGGTGCTGATCGCCCGGCGCTGTCCGGCCGACCGTTCGGTCGAGACCGCCAGCTTCGTGGCCAATCTGGGCTATGCCGTGCCGGGCACGGTGCTCGCAGTGGCGGTGATGTTGATGCTGGTGCGGATTCAGAACTGGCTGTCGGCCGTCGAGCTTGGCCATGTCGCGCTGTCGTCCAGTCTGGTTGCGGTTCTGCTGGCGTTGTCGGTGCGCTTTTTCCGGGTCGGGCATGGTGCCGTGGAGGCGGCGTTCGCCAGTCTCCGGCCCAGCGTGATGGAAACCGCGCGTTTGCTGGAGCACTCGCCGCTGCGTCGCTTGCGCGCGGTCGTGCTGCCGCTGCTCAGGCCGGGGTTGGTCGCCGGTGCCCTGCTGTTGATGGTCGAGGTGATGAAGGAGTTGCCGGCCACGCTGATGCTCCGGCCGTTCGGCTGGGACACGCTGGCGGTGCGGGTTTACTCGCACGCTGCCGAAGGACTGTGGCTTCAGGCAGCCTGGCCGGCGCTGCTGCTCTCGCTGATCGGACTGATTCCGGTGTGGTGGCTGGTCAGGCATCAGGGGTGATGGGGCGGCGGGAATGGGGAATGGGGAATGGGGAATGGGGAGTCGGGAGTCGGGAGTCGGGGCGGGGTTGGGTTGGGTTGGGTGGACGCGGTTGGGGGCGGGCGGACGGTGCGGCCGACGGCGGCACATTTTGCGCGTGCCGGTTTGTGGACTATTTCAATTCCCGCCGACCGGCATCTGAGATAATCCGGTTTTGATCGCGAGCGCCGCCATGACCGAAAAAACCTGTCTCAACACCCGTCACCGCGAGCTGGGCGCGCGGATGGTGGATTTTGGCGGCTGGGACATGCCGCTCAACTACGGTTCCCAGCTTGACGAGCACCATGCCGTGCGCCGCGAGGCCGGCATGTTCGATGTCTCGCACATGACCGTCGTGGATGTCGCGGGCGAGCAGGTGCGTCCATTCCTGCGCCGACTGCTGGCCAACTCCATCGACAAGCTCAAGACGCCCGGCAAGGCGCTTTACTCGTGCATGTTGAACGAGCGCGGCGGGGTGATCGACGATCTGATCGTCTACTTTCTCGACGAGTCGTTTTTCCGCATGGTGGTCAATGCGGCCACCCGTGAAAAGGATCTGGCATGGATCGCAGAGCAGGCCAAGGGCTTCGATGTTGCGATCCGCCAACGCCCCGATCTGGCCATGCTGGCGGTCCAGGGTCCGCTGGCGCGGGAGCGGGTTTTTTCCCTGCTCGACAGCCAGGGCGCGGACGCGGCGGGCCGGTTGACGCGTTTCTCGGCGGCCGAAGCCGACACGCGCGATGGCATCCGCCTGTTTCTGGCGCGCACCGGCTATACCGGTGAGGACGGCTTCGAGATCATCGTCGCGGAAAAGGATGCAGGCAGACTGTGGGATCAGTTGCTGGGCGCGGGCGTCAGGCCCTGCGGGCTGGGCGCGCGCGACACACTTCGGCTCGAAGCCGGCATGTCGCTCTACGGTCAGGATATGGATGAAAAGGTCACGCCATTGGAAGCCGGTCTGGCGTGGACGGTCAGTCTGGACGGCGACCGCGACTTCATCGGTCGTGCGGCCCTCCAAGCACAGCAGGCGGCCGGTGTGCCGGCGCAGGTCGTTGGACTGGTGATGGACGAAAAGGGTGTGCTGCGCCACGGCCAGAAGGTGATCACCGAGGCGGGCGAGGGCGAAATACTGTCCGGCACGTTTTCGCCCACCCTGTCGTGCGCGATTGCGCTGGCGCGCGTGCCGGCCGGCGATCCGGGCCAGGTTCGCGTCGACATTCGTGGTCGCGAAGTTCCGGTTCGCGTGGTCAAGTTTCCCTTTGTCCGCAACGGCACGGCGCAGCCGGGCGTGCTGCCGGAGTCTCCACGCTGATCCATCACCGCCCGGCACTGCCGCACCGATGCCCGCTTGGTTAGAATTGTGGCCCGGGCGGTGCTTGGGCCGGGGCCTTGAGGTAGAGCGTTCGACCCGAAAACCCTTCTCCGCATTTCAGAACCCGATCAGGAGCAAACGATGAGCGAGATCCCTGGCGACCTCAAATTCATGAAATCCCACGAATGGGCCCGCGTCGAGGATTCCGCCCGGATCACCGTCGGTATATCCGATCACGCCCAGGGGCTGCTGGGCGATCTGGTCTATGTCGAGCTGCCTGCCGTGGGCGACACGGTGGACGCCGGAAATGCCTGTGCGGTGGTCGAGTCGGTCAAGGCGGCTTCGGATGTCTACGCGCCGGTCAGCGGCACGGTGGTCGAGGTCAACGGAATCCTGGCCGACAAGCCCGAGACCATCAACGAAGACGCGTATGGCGAAGGTTGGCTGTTCGTGGTCGAGGCCAGCGACCCGGAGCAGTTGGCCGACCTGCTCGGACCGGATGAATACGCGGACTTGATCGAGGATGAGGAACACTGACCTGCGCTCACTGCGGCGCGCTGTGGGTTGGGGTGGCCCCTCGACTCTGCGGTGCCTGGCGGGCGCCGCGCTCTTGCGCCCTGGTGGGCACGCCTCACGCCTTCGTTGCGTTCACCCCGCCGGCTTCAAACCACTTCCTTCGGCCCGAATTCCATGCCATTCATACCCCACAGCGAAGACGACATCCGGAACATGCTCGCGGCGATCGGTGCGGACAGCATCGAGACGTTGTTCGATGAGATTCCCGAAAATCTGAAAGTGTCTTCGCTGCCCGGCGTACCCGATGGCCTTGGCGAAATGGCCGTCGCCCGTTTCATGCACGAGCGTGCCAGGCAGGACGAAGTGACGCTCAACTTCGCCGGGGCAGGCGCTTACGAGCATCACATCCCCGCCGCCATCTGGCAGATCGTTTCGCGGGGCGAGTTCTACTCGGCCTATACGCCGTATCAGGCCGAGGCCAGCCAGGGCACGCTGCAGTTGATCTATGAGTACCAGACGATGATCTGTCGTCTGACCGGCATGGATGTGTCCAACGCATCGATGTACGACGGTGCGACTGCGGTGGCGGAAGCCGTGCTGATGGCCGAGCGCAGTCAGCGAAACGGCGGCTCGCGCCGTGTGCTGGTGCCAAGGTCGCTGCATCCGGCCTACCGCAAGACCATGCAGACGATCCTTGCCATGCAGGGAATCGCCATCGAGGAGATCGACTGCCCGCGCGGCGTGTTCGATGCCGAGGCGGTGGCGCGTTTCGAAGGCGAGTTCACCTGCGCGGTGATTCCACAGCCGAATTACTTCGGACTGCTGGAGGATGTCGACGCGCTGACCGATGCCATACATGCCCGCGGCGCGCTGGCGATCGCGTCGGTCAACCCGGTGGCGCTGGCACTGGTGAAGGAACCCTCGAGCTGGGGCGCCACAGGCGCAGACATCGTGTGCGGCGAAGGCCAGCCCCTCGGTTGCCCGCTGTCTTCCGGCGGCCCCTATTTTGGTCTGCTGGCTTGCCGGCAGTCGCTGGTCCGCAATCTGCCGGGTCGGATCGTCGGTCGCACGCTCGACCTCGATGGCCGAGACGGTTTCGCGCTGACCTTGCAGGCGCGTGAGCAACACATCCGGCGCGCCAAGGCGACGTCGAACATCTGCACCAACCAGGGCCTGTTGGTGACTGCGGCAACGCTGTACATGGCCTTGCTGGGGCCGGAAGGACTGCGTCGTGTGGCGGCGACTTCGGCCAACAACACCCGTGCGTTGCGGCGTCGGGTCGAGTCGATCGGGGGGGTGCGCGCGCTGTTCCCCGACGTGCCCTGCTTTCACGAGTGTGCGCTGGTGCTTCCCAAACCCGCTGCCGAAGTCGTCGATGCCCTGGCAAAGGCGGGAGTGGTTGCGGGCGTCGCGCTCGGCGAAGACTATCCCGAGTTTCCGGATGCGCTTCTGGTCTGCGCGACGGAAACCAAGACGCTCGAAGACATCGAACGTTTTGGTGTCCTTCTGGAAGACGCACTATCCTGACCGCGGTGTCGGACAAATCGCATCGGCGCGCAGCGACAGTGACTGATACGTTGGGAAATGCTGCGCAGTTTTTCTGATGCGCTGCGCAAAATGTTTGTTGTTGCGCGTCGTTGTGTCCGGCGTGTTGTAAGCCATGTGCGCTCGAGTGCAGCAAGCGACGCACGATGCGCACTCGAAAATACCGTCGCCCCAGCGTTTGTTCGATGCGCTGAAAGCCTTGCTGGCAAAGGGTTTCGTGGCAAGCCACGACAGTGCTTGTCGTGATCTTCGTTCGCTAAGCACACCATGCGCGCGACATTGTGCGATTCGCGATACATGAGCAGGCCGATTTTTTTTTCGCGCATGTATTGACAGCGTACGAACGCGTGATTAGCGTGCAGGCAGCAGTCGCTTGCCGCAGAGAAATGTGATCGAACATCATCGGCCGACAACAATCACCGCACATCGATCCGCCGACAGTGCAACAGCGGTGGTTCCGGGATCACTTTCCCGCATCGAATGCCTTCGTTGCACCCCCTCTGATTTTTCTTTCTTCCGTGCCGTTCTTGCCGAGGGCTTGGGCACGGTGGTTTGCGCACGCGCATCTGTCGTGCGTCTTGATCCGATGCCCCGACGATTGCGTTGGGCTCGGTCCGTTCCGATTGCTGGGATCGGAAGGGTGAGTTCAAAACTGGGCAACCCCCTGGCCAACTGACGAGGAGATCGACGTATGGCTACCAAGAAAGCTGCGAGCAAGAAGAAACCGGCCGCCAAGAAACCGGCCGTCAAGAAGTCCGCGAAAGCGGCTGTCAAGAAGGCTGTCAAGGCGGTCAAGAAAGTTGCCAAGAAAGTGAGCAAAGCCGCGACCAAAGTAGCCAAGAAGGCGGCTACCAAAAAGTCGACGGCCAAGAAGGCGGTCAAAAAGTCCGTGAAAAAGGTGGCCAAGAAGGCCGCTGCGAAAAAGTCGGCAACCAAGAAAGCGGTCAAGAAGACCGTGAAGAAGGCAGCCAAAACCGCCAAAAAGGCAGCGGCCAAGGTCGGCAAGCCGGCCAAGAAGGCGGCCAAGAAAGCCGTGAAGAAGGCTGCGCCCAAGAAAGCTGCTCCAAAGAAGGCTGCTGCCAAGAAGGCGGCACCTGCCAAAAAGCCGGCAAAGAAGAAGGCAGCGCCAGCGCCTTCTGCGCCGCCGGCTCCGGTCGCTCCGACGATCTGACCGGCCGCTGCGTCCGTGCATGTTGTGCTCTCTCCCCGTACGCCCAGGCGGGGAGAGGATTCTTCATTACCGGCGCATGATTCCGGCAACGCATCGAAGCGGGTCGCCAGGCACACGCGCCGCAAACGCGGCGGGAGTTTGCGGTCACTTGACCAGTGGGTGCCTTAGAATGGCTTGGCAATGGAACCGCGCCCAAAGAATTCACTATCCGCACTGACCCGGCCAGATCCGGGTTTGGTTTTACCGAGGCGTCTGCCCGTGTCTGAGTGCTCCCCCAATCCGGGCGGTCGGACGTGATGTCGCGAATTACTCCGATCACCCGACTGAACGCGGGCCGTCACGCCGAGGGCATGTTCAAGGACCTGGCCGAGCAGTCCGGCGATGTGCTCGCATCGGGAGAGTCCAACGGCCGACTGCGCTATGTCAGTCCCGCAGTGACCCCGGTATTGGGTTATCGCTCCGAGCAACTGCTCAATCGTCGCATCTGGCGATTTCTCCACCCGGCCGATGTCGAACGCCTGGCGGCGACGCTGGAGCGTGCCAAGGCCGGCGGTTTGCGGGAGGTCGTTCAGGAAGTCCGCGTGCGCCATCGCGAAGGCTACTGGCTGTGGATGGAGTCACGACTGCGCTGGCTGCCCGGCGTCGGACCGGATGCCGCCTGGCGCTGGGTCGGCAGTCAACGCGACATCACCGAGCGGCGTCGCTTCGAGCAGCGCCTGGCCGCCGAGAAGGAACGTGCCCAGGCTACCCTGAAGGCAATCGCCGACGGCGTAGTCAGCGTGGGTGCCGACGGTCGCGTGGACTATCTCAATCCGGCCGCTGAGCGCATTCTCGGCTGGTCGAGCAGCGAGGCGATCGGCGAAGTCGTGACCAAGGTATTTGTGCCCGCCGGACACCGTCCGCCGCCGGCGGTGAGCGAGGGCGTGGCTGGCATGTCTGCCTGGCTGCATTCGGTATCCGAGGCCCCGGTCACGCTGCGCAAGCGCGACGGCAAGGAGGCGGTCGTGCAAATGACCGTGGCGGTGGTTGCCGACAATGAGGGGCGGCCCCAGGGTCTGGTTCTGACCTTCCGCGATACCTCGCAAACCGCCGCGCTGTTGCGCGAGCTGGCTTACCGAACCAGTCACGACTCGCTGACCGGCTTGCTCAATCGCGAGGAATTCGAACGTCAGCTCAAGCGGCTGGCCCATGATGCGAGCGCGGGCGGCGGGCCGCACGCGCTGTGCTATATCGATCTGGACCAGTTCAAGCTGGTCAACGACACCTGCGGTCACGCGGCGGGTGATGCGCTGCTCAAGGATGTGGCCAAGGCGCTCGAAGGCCAGATTGGCAAGCGCGATGTGCTGGCGCGACTGGGCGGAGACGAGTTCGGATTGATTCTTCCGGACTGCCCCTCGGGTGAGGCCCTTCGACGCGCCCAGGCGGTCGTGGATGCTCTGGAGAAGCTGCGATTCGCATGGAGCGACCGGCAGTTCAGCTGTGCCGGTTCGGTTGGCGTCGCGCCCATCGACCGCAACTCGGGAACCCACGAGTCGGTGCTGATGGCTGCCGATGCCGCGTGCTACGTCGCCAAGGATCGCGGTCGTGGACGGGTGCATGCATTCGAGCCTGAAGATGTCGATCTTTCGCGGCGCGACGGCGAGATGCGTTGGATACCGCGCCTGCAGACCGCGCTGGAAGTCGGCGATTTCCAGCTGCTGGCACAGGACATCGTGGCCCTGGGAGAAGATGCCCCGGTTGGGCGTTACATCGAAGTGTTGATCGTGCTGCCGGGTGCCAGTGGTCGATTGGTCGGGCCGAGCGAATTCCTGCCGGCTGCGCAGCGTTACGGGCTGATGAGCCGGATCGATCGCTGGGTGGTGACCCAGGTTTCGGAGTGGCTGCACTGGCGTGCCAACACGCAGCGCGCGCTTCCGGAAATGGTGGCCATCAATCTGTCCGGATCCTCGATCAGCGACGCCGATTTTCGCGATTTCGTCGAGGAGCAGGTGCGTGGCTTGCCGCCGGGTGCGCGGATTTGCTTCGAGATCATCGAGAACGAGGCGATCGCCAGCATCGCGGAGGCGGGCGATTTCATGCGTCGGATCAAGCGATTCAACTGCTTCTTCGCGCTTGACGACTTCGGCAGCGGCCTGGCGTCGTTCGATTACCTCAAGCGCCTGCCGGTGGACTTCGTCAAGATCGACGGCCAGTTTGTCCGTGAGTCGGCTTCCGATGCAGTCAATCTGGCCATGGTCGAGTCCATCCATCGGATCGGAAAGGTCATGGGGATCAAGACAATCGCCGAGTTTGTCGAGACCGAGGCGGTATATCGCAGAATGAAGGACATCGGTGTGGATTTCGCCCAGGGCTTCTATTTTGGCGTCCCCAGGCCTTTGCTCAGTCTCGGGTGAGCAGCCTGTGAGTGGGCGATGAATTTTTTCGAGCATCAGGAGCGTGCGCGCCGGCAGACGCGACGGCTGATCGTCCTGTTCTCGCTGGCGGTGATTGCCATCGTGGTCGTGGCCAATGTGGCCATCCTGATTGCGCTCGGCATCGCCGCGCCCTCAACGCTTGCCGATGGCGGGGGCATCGTCGAGGCAGTCCGGCAAAGACCGATGGTGTTTGCCGTCGTCAGTCTCGCCGTCGTCGGGGTGGTGGTGCTCGCCTCTCTGACCCGAATGGCCGGGCTGCGCGGTGGCGGTAGCGCGGTCGCCCGGCAGTTGGGCGGTGTCCCGTTGCCCGACGAGGGCGGGGACTTCCATCAGCGCCGGCTGCGCAACGTGGTCGAGGAAATCGCCATTGCTTCGGGCTTACCGGTGCCGGAAATCTACGTCCTGGAGCAGGAATCGGCCATCAACGCCTTCGCCGCAGGGTATTCGGGTTCGGATGCCGTGGTCGCGGTGACGCGGGGCGCGTTGGACCGCCTCAATCGCGACGAGCTGCAAGGCGTGATCGCGCACGAGTTCAGCCACATCTTGAACGGCGACATGCGTCTGAACATTCGCCTGGTCGGTGTGCTGTTCGGAATCCTGATGTTGAACCTGATCGGCCGGCGCGTGCTGCTGCACATGCCGCGCGGCAGAAACAGCCGGGGCTCGGCACCGATCCTGATCATTGCATTGTTGCTGATCGTGGTCGGCTGGGTCGGGGTGTTCTTCGGCCGATTGATAAAGGCCGGGGTGAGTCGCCAGCGCGAGTTTCTGGCGGATGCCTCGGCGGTTCAGTTCACCCGCCAGACCGCCGGCATTGCCGGTGCCCTGAAGAAGATCGGCGGCATCGGCGAGGGCTCGCGCCTGACCAGCAGCGAGGGCGAGGAAATCAGCCACATGCTGTTTGGCGACGGATTCGGCCTGTCCGGTCTGTTGGCGACGCACCCGCCGCTGCTTCAGCGCATCAGAGCGCTGGAGCCGCAGTTTCGGGCCGAGCAGTTGACTTCGCTGCGCGCACAGTGGCGTCAGGCGCCGCCATCGGGTCGGGAAGAGGACATCGCATTGGGATTCGCAGAGCCGCAGGCCGGCCTGCCCGCTGAAAGCGAACGGGTTACCGTCCATGCCGAGCAGGTGGCCGGGCACGTCGGCAATCCCGATGAAGCCGATTACCGCCTGGCTCACGATGTGCTGGCAAATCTGCCCGCCGAGTTGGCCGAGGCCGCCCACCAGCGCGACCAGGCCCCGGCGCTGTTGCTGGGATTGTTGATCTCGGGTCGGCACGAAGTCCGGGCAGCACAGCGTGCGGCGCTGGACGGCCTGGTTGCGCAGGAATGGCTGACGAGCGCCTGGCAGCTCTCGGAGCGATGCAGGGATCTGCATCCGCTGCAGCGCTTGCCGCTGGCTGAGCTGGCGTTTCCCCGTTTGCGCCGTTATCCGCGCAGTGCGTTGATGGTGCTGGAGCGAGGCATGAGTGCGCTGATCCACGCCGACGGTCAAATCGAATTGTTCGAGTACGCGCTGTCCCGGCTGCTGCGCGTCCAGGTGCTGGAAAGCCTCGATCCACCGCAGCATCGAAGCTCGGGCAGAATCCCCCTGATGCGGGTTCGCGGTCAGGTCCACACATTGCTCGCCATCGTGGCGCAGCAGGGGCACGGGCGACGCGATGAAGCGCAGCGCGCCTTCAATGCCGGGTTGGCGCGGGTGTCGCCCGGCGAACACCACGACTACCAGCCTCCGGCCAACTGGATCGAAGTCCTCGACGCCATATTCCCGGTGCTTGATGAGCTGGACTCGCATTCCAAGAGCATCCTTCTGGAAGGCCTGACCGCTTGTGTCGGCAACGATGGCCGGGTGAGCCTGAACGAAATCGAGCTGCTGCGCGTCATCTGTGGCGTGCTGCATTGTCCCATCCCTCCGGTGCTGTCCACCGCCTGAGCCGGCAGCCGTGGATTCGCACTCTCCTATGCACGCAAGGAATTTATCGTCGCCATGTCGAATCATTCGGAGCTGAAGCCGTGATGGGTCTCGAAGAGGTGTCAGCAGGCTGGATCATCGCTGGCGGACTCGCCTTTGGTTTGCTGCTCGGCAGCTTTCTCAATGTCGTGATCCTGCGCCTGCCTGCGCGGCTGGAATGGCAATGGCGTGAGGATTGCAAGCACGCGATCGCCGAGTGGGAGGGTTCCGAGCCGCCCGAACCGACCACTGATCGGCCGCCCGGCATTGTCGTCGAGCGCTCGCACTGCCCACACTGCGGACATAACCTCTCGGCTTGGGAGAACATTCCGTTACTCAGTTTTCTGGCGCTTCGCGGTCGATGCCGCAAGTGCGGAACAGCGATCTCCTGGCAGTACCCGGTGGTCGAACTGTTGACCGGCATTCTGGTTGCCGTGTGCGTCTGGCGCTTCGGTAGCGGCTTGGAGGCGGTCGCTGCGATCGCATTCACCGCGTTGCTGGTTGCCGCGTCCGGCATCGATCTGCGCACCACGCTGCTGCCCGATCAATTGACCTATCCGCTGCTCTGGCTGGGTCTGCTGGCCAGCCTGATGTCCGGTGGGGTCAACCCGGAGGCGGCCATTGTCGGTGCCGTGGTCGGCTACCTGGCGCTGTGGTCGGTGTATTGGGGCTTCAAGCTGCTCACCGGCAAGGAAGGCATGGGCTACGGCGACTTCAAACTGCTTGCCGCGCTGGGTGCCTGGGGCGGCGTGGCGGCGATTCTGCCGATTGTGCTGATGTCGTCGATCATCGGCGCCGTGGTCGGCAGTCTCTGGCTGATGTGGCGCGGCAAGTCCAGCGCCACACCGATCCCATTCGGCCCATTCCTGGCGGCCGCCGGCTGGGTGCAGATCGTCGCCCAACCAGACCTGCTGGGTGCGTATCTGCGTTGGGCGGGAATCTGATGAGGTAGGGTTGGGAGTCGGGAATGGGGAATGGGGATTCGGGAGTCGGGAGTCGGGAATCCCGGCTTACGGCCTTTGGCCTGGGCAGGCTATGCGTCGCTTCGGGTGGCCAGGCTTGCAGCGCAGCGGCCGAAAGCCGGGATCGCAGGAAGACTTGGGTAGCCGTCCTTCTCAATATCGCGCCGGTCGCCGGCGGGTGCCGTGCCGAACCCAGCTTGCGGTCAGGTTTGCCTATCCATCCCTGACTCACAGCCTTCAGCGTAAGCCAGGAAAATAGAGCCGCCAAAGCCGACGGAGCGAATTATTGGCTTCGCTGATTGACCTCTGACCGGTCCTCGTGAGTCGCTTTTGTCGATTCCCGATTCCCGATTCCCGATTCCCGATTCCCCGCCTCAAACCGCTGCGGCAATCTTGAAGATCGGCAGATACATCGCCACCACCATGCCGCCGACCAGACTGCCGATCAGCACGATGATGAAGGGTTCCAGCAGGCTGGACAGGGCGTCGACGGCGTTGTTGACTTCCTGCTCGTAGAATTCGGCCACTTTGAACAGCATGGTATCCAGGGCGCCCGCTTCTTCGCCGATGGCGACCATCTGAACCACCATGTGCGGGAAGATGTTGACCTGCTTCATCGCCATGTTGAGCTGGTAACCCACGGCGACGTCTTCACCGACTTCCCTGACCGCTTTGCCGTAGGTCTGGCTACCGGTCGCGCCAGCCACCGTCTCCAGCGCCTCGACCAGCGGCACGCCGGCCTTGAAGGTCAGCGCCAGGGTTCGCGCGAATCGGGCGATCGCCGATTGATGCAGGATCTGTCCGATGACCGGCAGTCGCAGCAGTAGTCGGTCGACGCCGTGCTGCAGCGCTTCGGACCGTTTGTAGGCGGAGATGAACGCCACGCCGCTGCCGATCACGATCAGCAGCGCCAACCACCACCAGGACACCATGAACCGCGACATGTTGACCACCAGCACGGTGAATGCCGGCAGGTCGGCACCGAAGTTCTTGAACACTTCCTCGAACTGGGGAATGACGAAAATGAGCAGGATGGCGCTGACAATGATCGCCACGGCGACCACGGCGGCGGGATAGAAAAGCGCCTTCTTGATTTTGCCCTTCAGCGCCTCGGTGCGTTCCTTGTAGGTGGCCACGGTATCGAGCACGGTGTCGAGGACGCCGGCGCCTTCACCAGCATGCACAAGGTTTCGATACAACTCATCGAACTGTACCGGGTAGCTGCCGAGCGCCTCGGTCAGGCTGGAACCACCGGCAATCTGATCGCGCAGGTCGACCAGCATCTCCTTCATGCGCGGGTTGGTCTGGCCACCGGCAAGAATGTCGAAAGCCTGCACCATCGGCACGCCAGCCTGAAGCATGGTGGCGATCTGCCGGCTGAAAACGGTGAGATCCTGCGCGGTGATCCGCTTGCCGGCCTTGCCGAACAGCGGCTTCGGTCGGGTCTTGACGCTGATCGGCTGGATGCCCTGCTTACGCAGCTCGGCCTTGACCAGCGACGCGCTCTTGGCCTGAACCTCGCCGTGCATCTTCTTGCCGCGTTTGTCGGTTCCGCTCCACAGGAACACCTCCATGGCGTTTTCGCGCTTGGTGGCGGGTGCCTGTCGTTTTACGGCGGCTCGGGTAGCGGCCATGGCTTAGTCCTTGGTAACGCGGTTGATCTCGGCGAGGCTTGTCACGCCATTCTTGAGCTTGAGCAGTGCCGATTGTCGCAAATCGCGGACGCCGCTTGCTTTCGCGGCGGCAGCAATTTCAAGCGCGGTTCCGCCCTCGAGAATGATCTTCTGAATGGCTTCGGTCATCGGCATCACCTGATATATGCCGGTCCGGCCCTTGTAGCCTTCATTGCAGTCGTCGCAGCCCACGGCATCGTAGATGGTCAGGCCGGCATCGATTTCCTCCTGGGTGAAGCCTTCAGCCAGCAACGCTGCGGCCGGAAGTTCGACCGGCTTCTTGCACTTGTGCAGGCGACGCGCGAGGCGCTGTGCGATGACCAGGGTGACCGACGAAGTGATGTTGTAAGGCGCGATGCCCATGTTCATCAAGCGTGCAATGGTCTGCGGCGCGTCGTTGGTGTGCAGTGTCGACAGCACCATGTGACCGGTCTGGGCCGCCTTGATCGCGATTTCGGCGGTTTCGAGGTCGCGGATTTCGCCGACCATGATCACGTCCGGGTCCTGACGCAGGAAGCTGCGCAGCGCAGCGGCAAAGGTCATGCCGCGCTTGACGTTCTGCTGGACCTGATTGATGCCCGGAACGCGGATTTCCACCGGATCCTCGACGGTGGAGATATTGCGCTCATCGGTGTTGAGGATATTGAGTGCGGTGTACAGGGAAACGGTCTTGCCCGAACCGGTCGGGCCGGTAACCAGCACCATGCCGTAAGGCTTGTCGATCGCCTCCAAATACAGCTGGCGCTGATCGTCCTCGTAGCCCAGCGCGTCGATGCCCATCTTGGCGGCACCACCGTCGAGCAGGCGCAGCACGACCTTTTCGCCGAACAGGGTGGGGCAAGTGGAGACGCGAAAGTCCATCTGCCGGGTCTTGGAGATATTCAGTTTGATGCGGCCGTCCTGGGGGACGCGCTTTTCGGCGATGTCGAGCTGCGCCATGACCTTGAGGCGCGCCGATAGCCGCGCGTTGAGCTTGACCGGCACCTTCGCCATGGTCTTGAGTACGCCATCCATTCGCATGCGCACGCGGTAGTCGGTTTCGTAGGGCTCGAAATGGATATCCGAAGCGCCCCGCTTGACTGCGTCGATGAGCACCTTGTTGACGAACCGGACTACCGGAGTGTCGTCGCCCTTGGCGTCGATCGCGTCGTCGGGGCCGTCGTCGTCGGTGCCGACGTCGAGGTTCTCCATGCCTTCGGCATCGTCCATGCCTTCGGTGAGCGCATCCGAGGAACTGAGTGCCTGATCGATGACGCGCTTGAGCTGGTCGGCATCGACCAGCACCGGCTCCACCCGCAGATTGGCGTGGAACTTGATTTCATCCTGGGCCCGGGTGTTTGTCGGGTCGGAAATGGCGACGAACAAACGGTTGCCGCGTTGAACCAGAGGCAGCACCTGATGCTGGGTGATGAGTTCTTCATCGACCAGCTTGAATGCTGCGTGGGCGAAGCTGAGCACACTGGCGTCGAACAGGGGTACGCCGAACTCGATGGAATTGGCGGCGGCGATGTCCGCCGCGCTGACCAGCTTCTTCTTCAGCAGCCAGGTCTGGATGGGCACTTTGGCCTGCGTTGCACCGTCCATGGCTTCGCGGGCAGCCACATCGGTAATGACGCCATCGAGAACCAGCCTCCGGGTGATACCGGTAATGCCGATCAGATTGGCCGTTGCCGCAACATTCATATTGTCCCCCCGCACGGCTGTCGAAAGATGCTACCGCAATCCATGCCCTGGTCCAGTCTTGAGTCTACTCCTTTGGCCATTACGGCATTTTCGCCGGGAAAAGGCCACTGGCAAGCAATTTCAGCGTGTTGCGCGCCACAGTTTACCGAAATCGCAGGAAAATCCGTGAACTCGGGCACATCAGGCACCCGTGTCGGCTCGGCACGGGATACCCCCGAGGCGGCTACAGCAGCCCTTTGCCCTTCAGGGCAGAGACCAGCTCGGCGACATCCTTGACCATCACGCCTTTGCCGCGCTTCGGCGGTGGCGCAAAGGAAACGGTGTCGAGGCTGGCTCCGGACGGTACGCCCAACTCGGAAAGGGCGATCGTCTGCATCGGCTTGGACTTGGCCTTCATGATGTCGGGCAGCTTGATGAACCGGGGTTCGTTCAGACGAAGATCGGTCGATATGACGGCCGGCAGATCGACCTCGATGGTCTCCAGCCCGGCATCCACTTCGCGGGTGACCCTGGCGACCTGGCCATCGACTGCGACCGCGCTGGCGAAGGTGGCCTGCGGCCGTCCCCACAGGGTGGCAAGCATCTGGCCGGTCTGGCTGGCATCGTCGTCGATTGCCTGTTTGCCCAGTATCACCAGGCCCGGCTGCTCGGCCTCGATGAGCTTGAGAAAGATGTTGGCCGCCGTGAGCGGCTGCACCGGGCCATCGCTGACCACGTGGATGGCGCGATTGGCGCCCATGGCCAGCCCGTTGCGCAGATGAGCGGCGGCGTCGGCCGGGCCGATGGTGGCGACGATCACTTCTTCGGCGTGGCCCTTCTCGCGCAGCCGCAGGGCTTCTTCCAGGGCGATCTCGTCGAACGGGTTGGCCGAGAGCTTGACGCCATCGGTGATCACACCCGAGCCGTCGGGCTTGACCTGAATGCGGACGTTGTAATCCACCACGCGCTTGAAACCGACCAGGATTTTCATTCTGTCAGCAGCCCCTTCATTGGTAACGTAACGGCATACCGGGAGATTCCCGGCGGTTGTTAGTTCAGTGCTACAAGTCTACCCGTTGCCGGGAATCGCTCCCACCCCTGCCGAGCCATTGGCTAGACTAACGCGCTACCGTCTGGAACCCACATGACCACCGACCGCCAAAGTCATCTCGACCGCCTGGAAGCCGAGAGTATCGAAATCATCCGGGAGGTCGCGGCCGAGTTCACCAATCCGGTTCTGCTGTATTCGATCGGCAAGGACAGCGCCGCGCTGCTGCACCTGATGATGAAGGCATTCGCGCCGGCGCGGCCGCCGATTCCGCTGCTGCATGTCGACACCACCTGGAAGTTCAAGGACATGTATGCGTTGCGCGATGCGATTCCTGCCCGCTACGGCGTGCGGCTGCTGGTGCACATCAATCAGGAGGGCGTCGCCCAGGGCGTTGGCCCGTTCAGCCACGGCGCGGCGGTGCATACCGACATCATGAAGACCCAGGCCTTGAAGCAGGCCCTGGATCAGTACGGTTTCGATGCCGCCATCGGTGGCGCCCGGCGCGATGAGGAGAAGTCGCGGGCCAAGGAGCGCGTGTTCTCGTTCCGCAACGCCCAGCATCGATGGGATCCGAAGAGCCAGCGGCCCGAGCTGTGGAATCTGTTCAATACCCGGCTGCACAAGGGCGAAAGCGTGCGGGTGTTTCCGCTGTCCAACTGGACCGAACTGGATGTCTGGCTGTACATCCAGCGCGAGGATATCCCCGTGGTGCCGCTGTACTTCGCCGCCGAGCGTCCGGTGGTGGAGCGCGAGGGCGCGTTGATCATGGTCGACGACGAGCGCTTGCCGCTGGCCGAGGGCGAGGTGCCGGCGTTGCGTCGGGTGCGGTTTCGCACATTGGGCTGCTACCCACTCACCGGTGCCGTGGAGTCCGATGCCGAAACCCTCGATGAAGTGATTGCGGAGATGCGCGCCTCGCGCCGATCCGAGCGCCAGGGCCGGGTGATCGACCATGATCCGAGCGCATCGATGGAAAAGAAGAAGCAGGAGGGTTATTTCTGATGGCCGGACCGGACGATACCGACCTGCTGCGATTCATTACCTGCGGCAGCGTCGATGACGGCAAGAGCACCCTGCTGGGCCGGTTGCTGCACGACTGCGGTCAGTTGTTCGACGACCAGATTGCCGCGCTGGCCCGCGACAGCGCACGGCACGGCACCCAGGGCGATCAGGTCGACTACGCCCTGCTGCTGGATGGCCTGGATGCCGAGCGCGAGCAGGGCATCACCATCGATGTCTCCTACCGCTACTTCGCCACCGCGCGCCGTCATTTCATCGTCGCCGACTGCCCCGGGCACGAGCAGTACACCCGCAACATGGCCACCGGCGCGTCCACCGCCGACGTTGCGGTGGTGTTGGTCGATGCCCGCAAGGGACTGCTCACCCAGACCCGCCGGCACAGCTATATCGTTTCGCTGTTCGGCATCCGCCAGGTGATATTGGCGGTCAACAAGATGGATCTGGTGGATTACGATCAGGGTCGGTTCGACGCCATCGCGGCCGAGTACCAGCAGTTGGCCAAGGGCCTCGGCATCCGCAGCGTCCGTGCCTTGCCGGTGTCGGCGCTGAACGGAGTGAACCTGCTCGGCAACGACCCGGCGATCGCCTGGTATCACGGCCCGGGGCTTCTGGAGCTGCTGGAAGCGACCGAACCGCGTGCCCGGCCGGTGAATGGCGGCTTTCGGATGCCAGTGCAGTGGGTGAACCGGCCCGACTCCCATTTTCGCGGCTTCGCCGGCACGGTGGCGGGCGGGCGCGTGGCGGTCGACGATGAAATCGTGGTGCTGCCGGCCGGGCGGCGTTCGCGCGTGGCCCGGGTGGTGGTTGCCGATACCGATCTGTCGCTGCGCGATTTGCCCGGCGCGTCGACCGGCCAGACGGTCACGCTGACCCTCAGGGATGAGATCGACGCCAGCCGCGGCGATTTGATCGCTGCGGCCAACCAGCCGCCCGAAGTAGCCGATCAGTTCGCCGCTCATCTTTTGTGGCTCGACGATGCCCCGCTGCTGCCCGGGCGGCGCTATTGGCTGAAGCTCGCCACGCGCACCGTCGGCGCCCAGGTCACCGAAATCAAGCACCGCGTCGATATCAACAGTCAGGAGCCGCTGGCGGCCAAGCGACTGGAGCTCAACGAGGTTGGCTACTGCAATCTGAGTCTGGATGCGCCGGTCGCCTTCGAGCCGTTCGCCGACAATCCACGGCTCGGGGGCTTCATTCTGATCGACCGGCTCAGCAACGCGACGGCGGCGGCCGGCACCCTGGATTTTGCCCTGCGCCGGGCGGCCAACATCCACTGGCAGGCGCTGTCGGTCGACAAGGCCGCGCGTGCCGCGAGCAAGGGCCAGGTGCCGCGCTGCGTGTGGTTCACCGGGCTGTCGGGCGCCGGCAAATCCACCGTGGCCAATCTGGTCGAGAAGCGCCTGCACGCGCTCGGGCATCACACCTATCTGCTCGATGGCGACAATGTCCGGCACGGGCTCAACAAGGATCTGGGTTTTACCGACGAGGACCGCGTCGAGAATATTCGTCGCGTTGCCGAGGTGGCGCGGTTGATGGTCGATGCCGGGCTGATCGTGCTGGTGTCGTTCATTTCGCCGTTCCGCAGCGAGCGTCGCCTGGCCCGCGATCTGTTTGCTCCGGGCGAATTCATCGAGGCGTTTGTCGATGTCCCGATCAAAGTCGCCGAACAGCGCGACGTGAAAGGCCTGTACGCCAAGGCCCGAGCCGGCAGGATTCCCAACTTCACCGGCATCGACTCGCCCTATGAGCCTCCTGAGTCGCCCGAACTGCATCTGGATACCGTGGCCCAGTCGCCTGATGCCTTGGCCCAGATCGTGGTCGATCGGGTGCTGGCGGACAGCTGATCCTGGCGTCGATGCGCGGGCGTCGGAGCCGGACGTGCGCCGCCCACCAGGACGCGGATCCAGCGAGCCGCCGTCGGGGCTCCTGCGCGGCCGAAGTTCAGAGGTTCTGATAGTTGGGCCCGGCGCCACCTTCCGGGGTCACCCAGTTGATGATCCGGTAGGGGTCCTTGATATCGCAGGTCTTGCAGTGCACGCAGTTGGCGGCGTTGATCTGCAGGCGCTTGCCGGCTTCATCGTCGACGATTTCGTAGACGCCGGCCGGGCAGAACCGGGTGCACGGATTGCCGTACTCCGTGGCGCAGCGGTCGATGCAGATCGAGGTGTCGGCAACGTGCAGGTGGATCGGCTGGTCTTCGTCGTGCTCGGTGGCCGCGAAATAGACGCCGGCCAGGCGGTCGCGCGGCGGCAGGTCGCGGCTGACGTAATCGCGTTTTGGCGCGCTGTACTGGCCCAGCTTGCTGAGCCGCGAGGCGTCGTCATGCACCTTGAGCGTCCACGGCGAATGACCGCCGGTCACCGTTTCCCACGCCGAGTTGATCAGTCCCCACCAAAGGCCCTTCTTGAAGGCCGGCTTGAAATTGCGGACTTTCTTGAGTTCCGCCGCGATCGGTGAGGCGCGCAGCCGCGCGTCCCAGCCGGCCGCGTCGAGTCCTTCGGCAAGGTGTTGGGCCGCGAGCAGGCCCGAACGTAACGCCTGGTGCACGCCCTTGACCTTGGGTACGTTGAGCAGGCCGGCGGCATCGCCGATCAGCATCGCGCCCGGCATCTCCAGTCGGGGCAGCGACTGCCAGCCGCCAGTGACGATGGCGCGCGCGCCGGCGGAAAGGATGCTGCCGCCTTCGAGCAGCGGCTTGACGCTGGGGTGATGCTTGAACTGCTGGAACGCTTCATAGGGCTGGTACAGCGGGTCGGTGTAATCCAGCCCCGAAACGTAACCGACCGCGACCTGGCCGTTGTCGAGGTGGTAGATGAAGCTGCCGCCGTAGGTGTGCGAATCGGCCGGCCAGCCGAAGCTGTGCACGATCTTTCCGGGGCTGACCCGGTCTTCCGGCAATTGCCAAAGCTCCTTGATGCCGATCGAGAAGCTGGGCGGGTCGCAGTCGGCATCGAGCTTGAAGCGCTCGATCAACTGTTTGCTCAGGTGACCGCGCGCGCCTTCGGCCAGAACGGTGACTTTGGCGCGGATGTCGATGCCCTGCGTGTAGCCAGGTTTTTCCGAACCGTCGCGGGCGACGCCCATGTCGCCGATCCGCACGCCGGCCACCGCGCCCGCATCGTCGAACAACGGCTCGGCGGCCGCGAAGCCGGGATAGATTTCCACGCCGAGCGCTTCGGCCTGCGGCGCCAGCCAGGCGCACATCGCGCCGAGCGAGACGATGTAGTTGCCATGATTGTTCATCTGCGGCGGGACGATCGGAAACCTGAACCCGCCGGTCTTGCTCAGCATCCAGAATTCGTCTTCCCCGGCCGGGACGCAAACCGGTGGCGGATGGTCGCGCCAGTCGGGGACCAGTTCATCCAGCGGGCCGGGCTCGATCACAGCGCCGGACAGAATGTGGGCGCCGATGGCCGATGATTTTTCGATCACGCAGACCGACAGCTCCGGGTTGAGCTGCTTGAGCTTCATGGCGAACGACAGCCCGGCCGGTCCGGCGCCGACGGTCACCACATCGTATTCCATGAATTCCCGCTCGTTCATCAGGGCATCCTCACTGGCGAACCTTGATTCTATCGTCTGTATCGCCGAGCAAGCGCTCGGAAACCGTAAACGCGCGGCTCGCGCCTGTGGGCGGGGATAATGCCGGCATGAATCCGCTCGCTTCAGCCACGCATTTCGAAAGGATACGGCTGCCCGGCGCCGATGTCCGGCTGGCGCCCAACTGGCTGGCGCAGGACGAAGCCGACAGGCTGTTGGAGCACCTGCTGGTGGCGATTCCCTGGGAGCGGCATCGGATAACCTTGTTCGGCCGACAGATCGACTCTCCCCGTTTGAGCTGCTGGATCGGCGATCCCGGCGCGACCTACACCTACTCGCGAACCCGCTTCGAACCCCGGCCCTGGCCGCTGGCGCTGGCCGCATTGCGCGACCGGCTCGGCGATGCCCTCGACCACCGGTTCAACAGCGTGCTGGCCAACTGGTATCGCGACGGGCGCGACAGTATGGGCTGGCATTCCGATGACGAACCGGAACTGGGGTCGGCGCCGGTGATCGCCTCGCTGAGCCTGGGCCAGCCGCGGACTTTCGCGTTTCGCGGGCGCGGCGATCCGGCGGCCGGCGCCCGGATCCTGCTGCCGCACGGCAGCCTGCTGGTCATGCGCGGTGCCACCCAGACGCTTTATCGGCACGCGCTGCCAGGCACCCGTCGCGTCGTTGCCAGTCGTATCAACCTGACCTTCAGATACGTCAGGATCAGCGGGCCAGGCTGACCCGAATGTATTGAACTATTGGCAGATTCGAGTGCCGACCGGCAGGCCAATCCGCCAGCGGACTCAGCTTTCGGGTTCCCGGGCCGCGCCACGCCTGCCTTCGCGCCCCTGCTCCGACCGGGATGGCGCTTCTTCGCCGGCTTCCAGGGTCCAGCCGATGACGTGCACGGCGACTTGCTCCAGAGCCGTCTCGAAGGCTGCGGTCAGCTCATCCAGCGAGCGTCCGCCAGCCGGAGCCGAATGCCTGAAATTGCCGCTTGCCAGCACTTGGCCGGTGCGGGCGAGGATCAAGCGGACCTGAAGTTCGACTTCCACCGACAGATTGCCGGCCTGGTCGACCGCCTCGAAGTGGCGCAGCTCGGAGTTGAGCCGGAACCGACTTCTCAGGGTGCCATCACGACCGACCGCTGCGATTCGGCCGGAATCTTCGAAGCCGCGCAGCAGGATCGACTGAACCAGGTCGGGCGCCGGCTCCAGCCAGCCGGCGCCTGGGAAGACTTCCAATTGGGATGGCGGCACGCGCACAAGAACGCGGGATGAGTCGCGCAGGGCATCGCTGCGGGGTCGTTCGATGGTCAACGACCAGCGCACCGTGCGCCAGTCCGGCTCGGCCTCGATGACTACTTGCGGGGCGAGTATGGTGGTCGGCGCCGACTGACGCGCCAACATGCAGCCGGACATGGCGACCAGTACGGCGCCAAGCAGCGCGGCGCGCAGCACAAAGGAAATCATCGCGGTTTGTACTCCTTGGGTTGGTCGCCGCCGAGCAGGAAGCCGGCCGGGTTGCTTTCCACCCGGCTGCTGAGTCGACCCAGCTCCCGGATCAGCTGACGCAGTTCCACCAACGTCGGGCCAAGCTGACTCAGGCCCTCGTTACCGAAGCTGGCCAGCGCTTCTTCGTTTTCCGCCAGCATGCCGTCGGCACGTCGGGTCAGTGATTCCATGCGCGCCAGCGTGTTGCGCAGGTCGTCGGTCAGTCCGGGCAGGGCGTCCAGCAAACTGCCGTCGACCTTGTTCAGGCTGGCATCCAGACGGGTCAGCGTTTCGTCGGCGTGGCTGAGCAACTGCACCATCCGCTCGCCGGCGCTGGCGGCATTGCTGATGAGCGCCGAAATCTGCTCGCGTTCGCCAGCGATGGCCAGGGTGAATTCGTCCATGTTGGCCAACGTGTTTCCAATACGTTGCGCATTTTCATCGCTGAGCAGATTTCGCACCCGCAGCAGGACTTCGCTGGCGGTGGTGGCGATATCCTCGGATGAGCTCATCAGCTTGGCAAGCGCCGATTCCTCCGACCGGATCACCGGCACGTCGTGTTCGGACAGAGCTTGCAGCGGTGCGCTGTCGGGGCTGCCGCCGGTGAGCTGGATGAATGCGATGCCGGTCAGACCGGTCAGCGCCAGCCGAGCCACGGTGTCCTCGCGAACGGGCGTCTCCGACCTCACCTGAATGCGCGCAACCACGATTCGCGGATCCTCGGGCGCCAGCGCCAGCGACTTCACGTTACCGATCTGGATGCCGTTGTATTGCACCATGCCGCCGGTCGACAGGCCGGTGACGGCCTCGGTGAAGCGCACTTCGTACTCGCGCCAGGCGCGCTCGGCGGTGTACTTGGACGCCCACAACCCGAAAGCCAGAGCGAACAGCACGATGGCTACCGTGAACGCTCCAATCAGCAGATGGTTGGCACGGGTTTCCATGTCAGGTGTCCTTGGTGGCGACGTGAGTGGCTTGAGCGGCCCGGGCGCGCGGCCCGTGGAAATACTCCTGGACCCAATCGTGATCGAAGCGCTCGACCTCGCTCAGGGTGCCGACGGCCAGCACGCGGTGTTCGGCGAGCACCGCGACACGGTCGCAGATCGCGTACAGGGTATCCAGATCATGGGTGATCAGGAATACGGTCAATCCCAGCGCCTGTTGCAGGGTGAGCAGGAGCTGATCGAAGGCGGCAGCACCGATCGGATCCAGTCCGGCGGTGGGCTCGTCCAGGAACAGCAGCTCCGGATCCAGCGCCAGCGCGCGGGCCAGCCCGGCGCGCTTGCGCATGCCACCGGACAGTTGCGAGGGCAGTTTCGCCGCTGCGTCGCCGGGCAGTCCGACCATGCGGATCTTCAGTCGGGCCAGATCGGCGCGCAGCGCGCCCGACAGCTCCGGATGGTGTTCCTTTAGCGGAACCTCCACGTTCTCCTGCACCGTCAGCGAAGAAAACAGCGCGCCATCCTGAAAAAGTACGCCGGCCCGGCGCTCCATCGCCCGGCGCGCAGCTGGATCGGCGTCGAGGTCGCGGCCGAACACCTCGATCCGGCCAGCCTGGGCGGGACGCAAACCGAGAATGGCGCGCATCAGCACCGACTTGCCGGTACCGGAGCCGCCGACCACCCCGATGATCTCTCCGCTTTTTACGTCGAGATCGAGATCGTCGTGTACCACCTGGGCACCGAAGGCGTTGCGCAGGCCGCGAATGGAAATGGCCAGCCGCTCGGGCGCCGGGGCCGGCCGTGTGGTCGCCGAATGCGCGCTCACCAGCCCATCTCCATGAAAAACACCGCCGCGATGGCGTCGATCACGATGACCAGCGAAATGCTCTGCACGACCGCCGAGGTGGTCCGCTCGCCGACCGACTGCGCCGTGCCAGCGACCTTGAATCCCTCCAGACAGCCGACCAGGGCGATGACCACCGCGAAGATCGGTGCCTTGCTCAGGCCGACCAGATAGTGCCGAAGCTGGAGGGTGTCGTGGAGCCGGTTGATGAACAGGTCGGCGGTCATGCCGATATCGAATATCGCCACCAGCATGCCGCCCAGCATGCCGGCCATGGCAGCGATGACCGACAGCAGCGGCAACATGATGACCAAGGCGATCAGCCGCGGCACCACCAGCAGTTCGATCGGGTCGAGTCCAAGCGTGCGGATCGCGTCGATTTCCTCGCGGCTCTTCATCGTGCCGATCTGCGCGGTGAACGCGCTGGCGGTGCGCCCGGCCAGCAAAATGGCGGTCAGCAGGACGCCGAATTCGCGCAGAAAAGCAAAACTGACCAACTCGACGACGAACAGATCCGCGCCGAAATCGCGCAGCACCGTTGCGCCGAGAAAGGCCACCACCGCGCCGACCAGAAAACTGAGCAGTGCGACCAGTGGCACCGCATCGAAGCCGGTCTGCTCCATATGGTGCACCGTCGCGGTGAGTCTCAATCGGCGAGGATCGCGCGCCAGACGCGACAGGGTGACCAGGGTCAGTCCCAGAAAGCCCAGCAGCGCGGTCATCTGCTGGCCGAGTCCGACGACGGTCTGACCGATACGCTCCAGCAGCACGCGCCAGGTAGGGGGCGCGTGACCGGAAGGCAGCGGTTCACGATGATCGGCGGCCGCCACGGCCGAAATCAGCGCGGCGTGTTCGGGGCGCAGCGCCAGTACATCGGAGGGCAGATCGAATCGCGCCAGCAGCTTCAGCAACAGCAGAGCGCCGGCTGCATCCAAGCGGGAAATGTCGGAGGCATCGACTTCGACCACCGGCCCGGAAACCCGATCGATCGTGCGCGACAGCCTGTCGGCATCGTCGAGCAGCCAGGCCCCCGCTGCCCTCAGGCGTCCCGGCGCGGCAGTCTCGAGTTGGGGCGTCTCATCGGCCATGGCGACATTGTGCAGGCTGCTGGCCAGAAGTCACGCGTCCTCGGGCGCGGTCGCCTCGAACTAGACCCTCAGCGGGCTGGTCCCGCCGGGCTGATGCCGCGTCCGCTCAGTGGAAGTCTCTATCGCTTGCCGCGCCACGCAAGTTTCCGGGTGCGGTGACGCGTCGAAGCCTGATTGCGACCCAGCCGGCCGTTTGCCTCCACCACCGAAGGCCAAATGGCTACTGGAGCAGCAGCATGCAGGCAACGCCCGAAAAAGCCAGGACAACGCCGGCCAGGCCCTTCCTGCCTGGGCGCTCGCCAAGCCAGAACCAGGCGAGCAACAGGATGAACACCGAGGCGGTCTCGTTGAGAATCGCGGCGACAGCGGCATCGGTCAGTTTGTAGCCGGCCAGCCAGAACACCATCGACAGGCCCTGGCCGAACAGTGCGGCAATCGCCAGGCGTAGCCAGGGAACCGTTCCGCGCCGCGGCCAAAGCGCGCCCCAGTTGCCGCGCAGGCCGACAACCAGCACCATGCCCAGCAACGCGCCGAACATGCGGACGATGGTCACCGGCAGCAGCGGCTGGGCTTCGAGTGTTGGTTTGATCATCACGATCGAAAAGGCCATGAGAAAGATCGACAGCACGCCGATCAGCGCGCCGCCGGGTGTTCCCTTCGGCGCGGTCGGTTCCTGCGCTCTGTCGCCCACCACCAGTTCCGGAAAGGTGTCGGCGGTCGCCGGGCTCGGCAGGTTCCGCCGGGAACGCGCCGGCCACACCACCATCAGCACGCCGCTGCTGACCAGCGCAAAGCCGGCCCACTGCGCCACCGACAGCCGTTCGCCCAGGGCGATCATGCTGAGTACGATCACCCATGGACTGTAACTGTTGCCGAGGATGCCCATGCGCGCCGCGCCAAGGGCATTGAGGGCGCGGAAATACAGCGTGTCGGCCACGGCAATGCCGATTGCGCCGCTGACCAGTGCGAGGACGATGTCGCGGGCCGGAAGCGCTGCAAAGGCCTGGCTGTCGACCAGCAGGGCAATCGGCAGCAAGCCGGTGAGCACCAGCAGGTTTTTCAGGAAATTCAGGCTCAGCGGCGACAGCGAGAGCCCCAGCTGACGGTACAGGATGACGCCAACCGCCCAGGTGGCTGCGGCAGCCAAGGAAAACAACTCCCCCCACATCATCGTCATCGCCGCACCGGATCATTGAACCGGCGACCGGCCGGCCGCCAGCCGGCCATTGTCCGGGAAAACCGGCATGCTGTCTCCGAACGCCGGCAGCCTCATAATGGCCGACCATGTCCACTGCGCCTCCAAGTTTTATCGACCGGACCGAGTTCATCGTTGAACTGGCGCGCCGGCTGCACACCTATGGCACCAATTCACCACGTCTGGAGGCGGCGCTCACCCAGGCCTCCCGCCGGCTCGGACTGCGCTGCGAGGTGTGGTCGAATCCGACCGGCCTGATCGTCAGTTTCGGCGGCGGTCTGGGCGGCGAAGGCGGGCCGGAAAACACGCGGGTGTTGCGGATGCCTCCCGGCGATGTCGATCTGCGCAAACTATGCGAAGCGGATGCGATTGCCGAGCGGGTGATGGCCGGCGAACTGGATGTGCGCCCAGGCCTGGCTGCGCTCAAGGCGTTGGCGGTGCCCGCTTCGGAACTCACCCGTTGGCGCTCGGCGCTCAGTTTCGGACTGGCTTCGGCATCGGTGGCCGGGCTGTTCGGTGGCGGGTGGTCGGAAATTCTCAGTGCGGCGTTGATCGGCCTGCTGATCGGGATGCTTACGGTATTCGGTTCCGCGTACCCGCGGCTGGCCGAGGCGTCGGATGCGCTGGCCGCGTTTCTGGCCAGTCTGCTGGCGGCGGCGATTGCCACGTTCATCATGCCGCTGGCGTTGAAGCCGGTGGTGATCTCGGCGTTGATCGTGCTGTTGCCCGGGATGATGCTGACCGTGGCGGCGGCGGAGCTGACCAGTCAGCATCTGGTCTCGGGTACGGCGCGCTTCGCGGGTGCGGTCACCGTCCTGGCCAAACTCACCTTTGGCACCATCGCGGCCAACGAGCTGGTGAAACTGTTCGGCTGGGTGCCGCTGGATGCCGCGCTGGGCAGTGCCCCGCATTGGCTGGAATGGGCGGCTGTGGCGACAGCCGGCTTTTCGTTCGCCATCCTGTTTCGCGCCAGCTATCGGGACTACCCGCTGGTGATATTCGCTGCGGCAATGAGCTATGCCATCACCCGGTTTTCGGGGATATGGCTGGGCACCTCACCAGGCGATTTTCCGACCGGCGTTTTCGTCGCCGCCATCGCGGTGACTGCGGTGAGCAACATCTATGCGCGCTGGCGCAACCGACCCGGCGCGGTGATCCGGGTGCCCGGAATCATCCTGATGGTCCCCGGAAGCGCCGGCTTCAGGAGCCTCAGCCTGCTGATGGAAGGCGACATGATGGTTGGTCTGGACACTGCCCGGGCGCTACTGCTGGTACTGGTGGCGCTGGTAGCCGGCTTGTTGTTCGGCAATCTACTCGTGCCGGCGCGCCGCAGCCTGTAGGCCGAGAGCCGTTTTCGGCGCTCGGCGATCAGTGCTCGGCGATCAGCGACCGAGGCAGACCGCTATTGCCTTCGTCGCGGAAGTGCTGCGATCCAGCGGCTACCGTGACGCGGCGCGATCACCGTGCGTCTCATTGCCGGCACGCGCTTGGGGCGAATTCACCCTTCGCAGGTCTGATCGTCAGTTCGCCATCGGTCATCCGGATTGCCGTCAACCCAGCGCGACCGGGGGTCTCAATCGATTGACGGTCCGTCGCTTTCCCATTGAATCGAGCCTGGGGATGAATAGCGATGAATCACCAACCAGACGGATTGCCAAGGCCGCGTCAATTCATCGCCCATTAAGTAACCAATATCACTTCTGGGCGACTGCTTCCAGGCAAACGTCGACGCGTTTCATCCCGGAAACGACGAGTCCGGCATACCGCCGGACTCGTCTGACCTTTGCGGGTGCCACAGGACCGGCTTAAAGCGCGAGGTCTTCCTTGGACTTGCCGCTGGCGAGCGCTTCCTTGAACCAGTTGGGGCGCTTGCCGCGGCCCGACCAGGTCTGATCCGGATTGGCGGGATTGTGGAACTTCACCTTGGCCTTTTCGCCTTTGCCCGTGCCAAAGAGTTCATCGATGGTGTATCCCAGGCTCTTGGCATATTGCACCACCTGCTTCCGGGCATCGCCCAGTTGCTGCTTGTGGCGGACCTTCTTCTGTTTGGCAGCTTCGGCCATGAGCTCATCGAGTTCGGATGGGCTGAGTTTGGAAAGATCGATGGTCATTCTTTGTGACTCCTATCGTTATCGGCGTGGAAGCGATCTCTATCTGGCGTATCAGGGGTGCGGGCGGGGGTGCCCATACTCCTGGCGAAATAATAATGCAAAAATTCCCCAGTTTCACGTTTATTGCAACGATCCAATCTCTACGGCTGGTCAATCAATAGGCAATTGTTCGGTAGTTCATGATTTCCCTCGCCGGCTGCGCTTGGCAGCTCCAGTCGCGATTGGGTCGCGATGCCGACGCCTTGCGTCGCCCAGGCTCGCTGCATCGGCTGAGCCGGCATGACAGCCTGCCACGCCTTGGCGGGCCTGCCAGCACATCCGGCCGCGGGTTCCATTTCGACCGAGTGGGCATTGGCCGCGCCGAGCCTGGCGTCCTTCCCGAGTCGGCGCGCTGCGAGCACCTGTAAACTGAGAGTTTGCGGTTGAGGTAAAGAGCGAAATCGATGAACAGCGCAGTCGAGCCTTGCCTGTTGGTGGTGGACGATGACGAAGAGATCCGCGATCTGTTGGCGCGCTATCTTTCGGAGCATGGGTTTCGAATGGTCACTGCCGCAGACGGCACGGCAATGCGCGCTGTGCTGTCCACCCAATCGATCGATCTGGTCATTCTCGATTTGATGCTGCCTGGCGAGGATGGCCTCAGCCTGTGCCGGTGGCTGAGGAGCGAGTCGGCAACGCCGATCATCATGTTGACCGCGCGTATCGATCAGACCGAGAGGGTGGTCGGGCTGGAGGTAGGCGCCGACGACTACATCACCAAACCGTTCGACCCGCGAGAGCTGGTGGCCCGGATCCGGGCGGTATTGCGCAGGTCGGGAGCCGGCCAACCGGCGAGCACCGAGCCGGAAGGTTCAAGGCTCTATGGTTTTCGTGGCTGGCGGTTGGACAGTTTGGGCCGAAACCTGTTCGATCCCGACGGTCGTCCGATCGAGTTGAGCGCCGGTGAATTCGATCTGCTGCTGACTTTTGTCGAAAGTCCGCATCGGGTGCTCGATCGCGACACCTTGCTCGATCGAACCCGAGGCCGGGTCTTTACGCCGTTCGATCGCAGCATCGATGTGCAGATCAGCCGACTGCGAAGAAAACTCGAGCGTCCGAGCGACAGCACGCCGCTGATTCGCACCGTTCGCGGCGCGGGTTACATTTTTGCGGCGCGGGTGGAGCGCCAGTGATCGGATGGTCGAAAACGCTGCGTGGCCGCACCATCGCCATGGTTGCCATCGGCGCATTGGTGTCGCATGTTCTCGGTCTCGCGGTGTACTTCGCATTCAATGCGTCCAACCTGAGTACCGCGCGTGAGCAGCAAGTCGTCGAGCGGTTGGCAACCACGGCCAAGCTGATGGAGCGACTGCCGCGCGAGAATCGGCCCGACGTGGTCGCCGATCTGTCGCAACCCGATTTCCGACTTGGCTACGGAGTAGTCAGCCGGGTCGAGATGGCCGATTCCGGCGAGGAGGACACCCGCCTCGTCCGCGGCGCTCTGGCGCTGGCGCTCGGGGTGTCGACCGAGGACTTCGTGTTCGCCGACTATGAGCTTCCCGGGACGGAAGCCGGACGTACGGACGCCGATCCGCCACGGACCATTCTTGCCGAGCGCGTGGCACGCTGGTTCCGGTTTCGCGAAGACTTGTTCGTATCGCTGCAACTGGCCGACGGCGACTGGCTCAATGCCCAGGTCAGGGGTCGGCCACTTGCGAATTTCCTCAATACCGGTGTCATCTGGTCGGTCGGACTGATGGTGCTGACAGTCGCGTTTCTGAGCGCCTTGGCTGTGGCGCGACCACTGGCTGGGCTCAAGCGCTTTGCGCGGGCCGCCGAGGCGCTGGGCATGAATGTCGAGCATGCAGCGCCGCTTGCGGAGGACGGGCCGCTGGAAATTTCGCGTACCGCGCGGGCGTTCAATCGGATGCAGGATCGGGTGCGCACCCTGGTGGAAGATCGAACGCGGATGCTGGCCGCCATGTCGCATGATTTCCGGACGCCCCTGACCCGGCTTCGGCTGCGGGCCGAATTTCTGGCTGCGCCGGAGGATCGCCACAAGATGCTGCGCGATATCGCCGACATGGAGGCGATGGTGACATCGACGCTGCGTTTCATCAGCGACGGCAGAACCGGAGAGTTGCGCGAACCCGTCGACTTCGTCTCGTTGCTGACTGAAGTCTGCCTGGACATGGACCTTGAGCCGCCGGAATTCCGGCTACAGGGCGCGCGGCTGGTGCGGGTGGTCTGCGCGCCGGTAGCGATGCGTCGCGCATTCACCAATCTGCTGGAGAATGCCAAGGCCCATGCGTCCGAGGTCGATGTCAGGGCCAGCTGCCACGCCGACCAGGTGGTTGTCGACATCATCGACAATGGGCCGGGCATCCCGGAAAGCGAGTACGAAAACGTCTTCAAGCCCTATTACCGCCTCGATGCTTCCCGAAGCCGTCGGACCGGCAGCTCCGGTCTTGGTTTGTCGATTGCGCGGGCGGTGATCAATGCCCATGGCGGGACGATCTCGCTGCATCCGGCAGATGGCGGTGGACTCCGGGTGCAAATCTGCATCCCGCTCGCCTGACGGATGCGCGAAGTCGCGCTGGGCCGCGTGCGGCGACTGTGGTTCAAGCACGAGAACCCAGGCCCGCTCAATTGTTACGCACTGTTACGTTCTGGGCGGCAGATGAGATACGCCCGTTACGTTTCCGATTCACCATATGCGGATGCATGTCGATCTCAGGGAAATACCACAGGATGCGGTGATCGAAGCCGACCTGTGCATCATAGGCGCCGGGATTGCCGGCATCGCCATTGCTCGCCGGTTTCTGGCGAGTGGCCAAACCGTAATCTTGCTGGAAAGTGGCGGGCTCGACCATGAGCCGGGGCCGCAGAGCCTTGCCGATGGCAATAGCATCGGTTTCGACTACTACCCGCTGGGCGATTCGCGGCTGCGGATGTTCGGTGGCACCACCGCCATTTGGGGCGGGCGGGTTGCATTGCTCGACGAGATCGATTTTCAGCGCCGCGATTGGGTGCCGCACAGCGGCTGGCCGATTTCGCGCGAGCAGCTCGATTCCTGGTACGACCAGGCGCGTGCGCAGCTGGACTTGGCGAAGCTCTCGCTCGATGAGCGCCTCTACCGCGAGATCGACCCGAATGCGCCGAATTTCGATCCCGGCCAGATTCGCGTCGCGTACTGGCAATTCGATCAATTGATCGGAAGGACGGGCGTTGGCCAGTGTCAGGATCTGTGGCAATCGGACAATGTGCGGGTGCTCACTCACGCGACGGTGACCCGCATTCAGGCCGAGCCGAACGGCCGCTCCATCGCGTCTGTGCGCATCGCCGAGTCCGGTGGTCGCCGCGCCACAGTCAAGGCCCGTCATTACGTGCTGGCTGCCGGAGGCATCGAGAATGCGCGCATCCTGCTGGCATCCGATGACGTTCAGCCGCATGGGCTGGGCAATGGGCATGACCTGGTCGGGCGCTATTTCATGGAGCACCCGCACGCGCGCGGCGGGCGCGTGCGCCTCAAGCGGCCGTGGCAGCATCTGAAGCAATTGATGCTCAAGCGAGGGTTCGCCGGCAACCCGGTGGCGCCCTGCTTCCGGCCCGGAGAGCAGCTTCAGATGCGGCGACGGATACTCAATACTTCGTTCGCGCTGGGTTGTCGCCAGCACCCGACTCAACGAATGAATCTGCCCACGCGCTTTTATCAGGCCGCCAAGCACGAGATGGCCCCGACCCAGCGCAACCGCATGCTCTGGCAGGGTTTGAAGCGCTCCGCACATTGGTTGCAGAAGTACAGCGATCCGCTCCGACCGTGGTTGCTGGATCGGCTCGACCGACGCGGCATCTATGCCGTGGTGCGCGCCGAGCAGGCGCCCAATCCCGATAGCCGCGTGCTGCTGAGCGCGGATCGCGATGCCTTGGGCGTACCCAAGGCCTGCCTGGACTGGCAGCTGTGCGACCTCGACAAGCGCAGTGTGCGTGTGATGATGGAGGCCTTCGACAGCGAACTGCGCCGGCTCGATATCGGTCATGTCGAATTGCCCGACTGGCTGCGCGACGAGGGCAGGCCTTGGCAGATCGACAGGCTGATCAGCGGCCACCCGATCGGCGGCTACCACCACATAGGCACCACCCGGATGGCGAATGATGCCAGCGAGGGGGTGGTCGATCCGAACGGAAAGGTGTTTGGTCTGGCCAATCTGCATATTGCGGGCAGTTCGGTGTTCCCGACTTCCGGCTGGGCCAACCCGACACTCACCCTGCTGGCCTTGAGCCTGCGCTTGGGCGAGCGTCTGGCAGAATTGCTGGCGGCCGATGCCAAGCCGGCAGAAGTCTCGGTCGGGCGGGAGCGCCAGCGGGTGGCCTGACCGGCGGCGGTGTGCCGGCGGCCACGCGCCGGGTATAGTGCACCCGCTGATGTCACGCGCGAGGGCCGGGTCCTCCCGACCGGTGCGCCACTACCGTCTCAGCGACTGGGGCTGGCAGCCGTAGAGCCGGTCGCTGCTTTCGGCGCTCAGGCCAGTCGAGCGAACAGCGTGGCCTTGCCCAGCGCTTCGTTTTCGGCCGCGCGCCGGTGCCGGTATTCGAACGTGCCTGCCTCCAACCCGCGCGGCGACACCACCACCCGGTGCGGGATGCCGATCAGCTCCAGATCGGCGAACATCGCGCCCGGCCGCAGGCCGCGGTCATCGAGTACCGCTTCGTGGCCGGCGGCGAGCAGCTCATTGAGCAGCGCCTGGGCGGCTTCGGCGACGGCTGGGTCGCTTTTCGGATTGATCACGCACACCACCACCTGCCACGGGGCCATCGGTTCCGGCCAGATCACACCGGCGTCGTCGAAGTTCTGTTCGATCGCGGCCGCAACGATCCGGCTGACGCCAATGCCGTAGCAGCCCATGTGCATGACCTGCGCCTTGCCCTGATCATCGAGCACGGTGGCATTCATCGCCTCGGCGTACTTCTGGCCGAGCTGGAAAACGTGGCCGACCTCGATGCCACGCGCGATGCGCAGCGTTCCCCGGCCATCCGGCGAGGCGTCGCCCTCGATCACCTTGCGCAGATCCACCACCCGGGTCATCCGGGCGTCGCGCTGCCAGTTGGCGCCGGTGTAGTGTGTTTCGCCGGCATTGCCGCCGCACACGAAATCGGCCAGCACCGCAGCGCTTCGGTCGACCAGTACCGGCACCGATTCCGGCAGGCCGACCGGCCCGATGAAGCCGGCGCTAAGGCCCGCTGCCGCGATGTCGGCTTCGCTGGCCAGCGCGGATTCGCCGCCCAGCTCGGGCAGCTTGGCGGCCTTCACTTCGTTGATCTCGTGATCGCCGCGCAGGCACAGCGCAACCAGACCATCGACGCCGCGCACCAGGATGGTCTTCAGGCAGCGCTCGGCCGGGACGGCAAGAAAAGCGCTGATCTGCTCGATGGTCTTCTGTCCCGGCGTGTCCACCCGGGACAGCGTCATGCCCGGCTCGGGGCGGTCTTCGGCAGGGGCAACGGCTTCGGCCAGCTCGACATTGGCGGCGTAGTCGGAGTCGCTGGAAAAGGCGATCGCGTCTTCGCCGGAATCGGCCAGCACATGAAATTCATGCGATGCCGACCCGCCGATGGCGCCGGTGTCAGCCGACACCGCGCGGAATCCCAGACCCAGACGGGTAAAGATCCGCTCGTAGGCGCGGTACATGTTCCAGTACTCGGCATCCAGGCTGTCGGCGCCCAGATGAAAAGAGTAGGCGTCTTTCATCAGGAACTCGCGGGCGCGCATCACGCCGAAACGCGGGCGGATCTCATCGCGGAACTTGGTCTGGATCTGGAAGAAGTTGACCGGCAGCTGACGATACGAGCGCAACTCGTTGCGCGCCAGATCGGTGATCACTTCCTCGTGGGTCGGGCCGAAGCAATATTCGGCATCCTTGCGGTCGCGGATCTTCAGCAACTGACCGCCGAACTTTTCCCAGCGCCCGGTCTCATCCCACAACTCGCGCGGCTGCACGGCAGGCATCAGCAATTCGATGGCACCGGCCCGGCACATCTCCTCGCGAACCACGTTTTCCACCTTGCGCAGTACGCGCAGGCCAAGCGGTGTCCAGGTGTACAGTCCGGCACCGAGCTTGCGGATCATGCCGGTACGCAACATCAGCTGATGACTGATTATTTCGGCGTCAGCCGGCGTTTCGCGGCTGGTGTGCAGATGGAATTGGGACAGGCGCATGGACTGGCAACGGTAGGAAACACGCCAGCATTGTAACGGCCTCAATCCTTGGGCGGGGCCTCCGGCTCGGGCGTCGGGTCGGCGAAAGGCACGATGTTACGGTCGCTGCGAATGTCGACCGGTTCGTAGCTGCGATCGGCTGGCGGTTGATCGCTGAGGTTGACCACGCCGCTGTCGTCGACCCAGCGATAGACGCGGGTGACCTGATCCGGTTGCTGGGCAGGGACCGGCGTCGCCTGCTCGGGTTCGCTGGCTGGCCCGAACCATGCTGGGAGGTTCGGCCGCTGATCCGGGCTCAGGGTGAACCAGTAGCCAGCTGCGGCCAGTCCGATCCCGCCGATGATCGCCCAGCCTGCGCGCATATCGGTTTCAGTCGCAGAACGCGGCGATCTGTTGCTTCGCGATCTCGATCTGGGCCTGACGCGCGGAATCGTCGATCGGCTCCACCTGGCCGTCGCCGTCGAGGTCCATGTTCAGCTGCTGGTCGCCGGACAGCAGTTCGAGGTTGCTGCGCGCCTGCTGGCATTTTTCCGGGCGCTGCGGATCGGCTGGACGGTCGGCCGCCGCCGCAGCGAGGAGGTCGGCATCAGGCGCGGCAGCCGTCGGCTCCGGTGCGGACATGGCGCCGGTCTGCCTGACCCGTCGGACCTCATAGCCCTCGACATCGGGCACCGAGTCGGAATAATGGGTGACGCCGTCTGCATCGACCCAGCGATAGAGCTGCTGCGCATGCACGGTTGCGATGATCGATATCGAAGCGACGGCAGCGACCATGAGGGTGCGCGGTGATAGACGCATGACGGCGGCTCCAGTGGGGGAAGCCCGATGATAGCGCGCCTGACTGCGGATCGAGAGTGTACGCCTGGAGCGGGGTGCGGTGGCGCGAAGGGCGGCCTGGGATCGGGCGCAATCGACGCTGGCGACCGGTAGGCCGTGTCGCTCTTGAGCTTACCGGCTAAACTGGCGCCTGCGAGTTCAAGTTGGATCTCATGAATCAGCCAGAAACGCCACCGAGCGGGCGCGGACGCGGTATCTACCTGCTGCCCAATCTGATCACTACGGGTGGTCTGTTCGCGGGCTTCTACGCGATCATCGCGGCCGCCTCGGGCCAGTTCACGGCGGCATGCATCGCCGTCTTCGTCGCCGGGCTGCTCGATGGCCTCGATGGGCGGATCGCCCGGCTCACCGGCACCACCAGCGAATTCGGCGTCCAGTACGATTCGCTGGCGGATCTGGTCAGCTTCGGAATGGCGCCCGCGCTGGTGATGTATCACTGGTCGCTGTCCAGCCTGAAGCTGGATGGCTCGACGCCGGGCAAGATCGGTTGGGTTGCGGCCTTTCTTTACGCGGCCTGCGCTGCGCTGCGTCTGGCTCGGTTCAATGCCCAGGCGGGTCAGGCCGACAAGCGCTGGTTCGTTGGCCTGGCCTCGCCGGCTGCGGCGGGGCTGATGATGGCGTTCGTCTGGACGATGCACGATCTCGAACTGTCCGGCCGCGACCACCGCTATCTGGCGCTGGTGGTGACTGTGGTTGCGGCGTTGCTGATGGTCAGCCGTCTGCGCTATTTCAGCTTCAAGGCGTTTCCCCGTTCGGATCGGGTGCCGTTTCTGGCCATGCTGGTGGCGTTGGCGGTATTCGTCGCCCTGGCGATCGATCCGCCGCGGGTGCTGTTGCTGGTGGCCGTGGTCTATGCCGTCTCGGGTCCGTTTTATTGGCTCTGGCAGCGACGGGCGCGGGCGAGGTCGGCCGACTGATGGCTGCGGCTAGCGCTTCGATGTTCAGCGCCCGCCAGCAGGGGATTCTGGCGGCGATGGGTTATTCGCTCTATTGCCGACGAACAGAATCCACGAGCGCGCCGGTCTTGGCGAATGCGACCGCCCCGAGCGACCCCGGTGATGCTGCGCGAGCCCTTTCGGGCCAACCCGATGCCGCCGTCATGCGCGCGGTACTCAGGGTCATCGGTCGGGATCCGGGAAGCGATGCCGGGCGGGTGGCCGGCATTTGGAACGAACTGGCGCTGCCGTCGCCAGACAGCCTGCGAAGCGCAGCCGGCAAGCGCGCGCTCTGGCCGACATTGCGTCGATTGCGCCGCGCCATGGAGTCACCCTGATGAGCGCCCGGCCAAGCGAATCCGCTCAGCCGGCGCCGGCAATCCGGCAACTGCGCGAGGCCGACATCGACGCGGTGATGGTCATCGAGCGCAGCGCCTACGAATTTCCCTGGACCCGGGGCATTTTTGTCGACTGCCTGCGTGCCGGCTACAGCTGCTGGCTGCTGGAACAGGGCAACGCCATCCTCGGCTACACCGTGGTCAGTGTGGCGGCCGACGAAGCGCACATTCTCAATCTCTGCGTGGCGCCGGACTTTCAGGGCCATGGCCTGTCGAAGCGCCTGCTCAAGCGGGCGCTGGACACCGCGCTCTGGTACGACGCGCAGCGGATATTCCTGGAAGTGAGGCCCAGCAACCGGCCGGCGATCTCGCTGTACAGCAATGCTGGATTCAACGAAATCGGCACCCGTCCGAACTACTATCCGGCGCGCAACGGCCGCGAGGATGCCATCGTGATGGCCCGCGAGTTGCTGCGGCCTGAGCCTGCCTAGGCAGCGCGGGCGAAGCCCGACAGGCTCCCAGGAGCCTGCGTAGGCGAAGCCCGACAGGCGGAGCCTGCGTAGGCAAAGCCCGACAGGCCCCAGGATCGCCGCGCGCGTTCAGCCCAGCCGCTGGTGCTGCTCGGTCAGGCTGTCGAGCTGGTGGCTCCAATCGGCCAGGCGCCGGCGCTCCTGATCGACCACGGCAGCTGGAGCGTTGTCCACGAAGGTGGCATTGCCCAGCTTGCCCTGGCATTTGCCGATCTCGGCCTGGACCCGCTTGATCTCCTTGTCCAGGCGGGCGCGTTCGGCGTCGACATCGATCAGCCCGGCCAGCGGCAACAGCACGCGCAGTTCGCCGATCACGGCCGCGGCGGCGGCCGGTGGGTCGGTTCCTTCGGTCAGCCAGGCCTGCGATTCGATGGAGGCGATGAAGCCGATGCTGCCGGCAAAGCGCTTCGCCCGCTCGCGGTCGCCGGCAATGCCGGCCTCGAACAGCAGCGGAAGCGGCTTGCGCGGCGGCAGGTTCATCTCGCTGCGCAGCTTGCGCACCGCCGAAATCACCGCCTTCAGCCATTCGATATCGGCTTCGGCATTTGCGTCGGCCTCGCCGATGTCGGCGGCCACCGGATACGGCCGCTGGCCGATGCTGTCCTCGGTCAGCCCGAGCGCCGGCTTGACCGACTGCCAGATTTCTTCGGTGACGAAGGGAATCAGCGGATGCAGGGCACGCAGCAGGGTTTCCAGAACGGTCAGCAGCGTGCGCCGCGTACTGGCGGCCGCCTCGGCATCGTCGCCTGCCAGCGCCGGCTTCGCCAGTTCAAGAAACCAATCGCAGAATTCGTTCCAGGTGAACTCGTACAGCGCATGACTGGCCAGATCGAACCGGTAGGCCGCGAGCTGGTTCTCGACTTCGCCAAGGGTCGCGGCGAGACGGGCGAGGATCCAGCGTTCAGCGTGGGTCGCTGCGTTAGGGGAATGGGGAATCGGGAATCGGGAATGGTCAGGGACGGGAATCGGGAATCGGGAATCGGGAATCGTTGTCGTCGCAGTTGTTGTGAGACCGGCCTCGGGCGTGGTGTCGGTCGCTTTTGACGAATCCCGAATCTCGAATCCCGAATGCCCGCAGTTGATAAGCACAAACCGCGATGCATTCCACAGCTTGTTGCAGAACGCCTTGTAGCCCTCGCAGCGGCTGAGGTCGAACTTGATGTCGCGGCCGTGGCTGGCGAGGCTGGCGAAGGTGAAGCGCAGGGCGTCGGCGCCAAAGGCGGGGATGCCGTCGGGGAACTCCTTGCGGGTGGCCTTCTCGATTTTTGCCGCCATCTGCGGCTGCATCAGGCCGGCGGTGCGCTTGGCGACCAGGGCATCGAGGCTGATGCCGTCGATCAGGTCGATCGGGTCGAGCACGTTGCCCTTGGACTTGGACATTTTCTGGCCGTCCTTGTCGCGCACCAGACCGGTGATATAAACGTCCTTGAACGGAATCTGCCCGGTGAAGTGGTCGGTCATCATCACCATCCGCGCGACCCAGAAGAAGATGATGTCGAAGCCGGTGACCAGCACGCTGGACGGCAGGTAGCGGTCGAAACCGCGCTCGGCCATGGCTTGTTGGTTGGGCCAGCCGAGCGTGGAGAACGGCCACAGGGCGGAGCTGAACCAGGTTTCCAGCACGTCGTTGTCGCGGGTGAGGCACAGCTGCGGGAAGCCATAGGAGCGAAGTTTTTGCTCGATCTGAATTTCGCTGTCGTCGGACGAGAGTCCGGCGTTCTCAATGGTGTTCTCGTTATCTGTGGCCCTCAGGAATTTCGCGTAAGCCTCGAATGGCGTTTTGCCGACATAGTGCCTGCCATGATTGTCGTACCACGCCGGAATGCGGTGACCCCACCAGAGCTGGCGGCTGATGCACCAGTCCTGGATGTTTTCCATCCAGTGCCGGTAGGTGTTGATCCAGTTCGGCGGCACGAAGCGGATGCTGCCCGGCGTGCCATCGACGCCTTCGACCAGCTCCAGCCCACGCCGGCCCAGTTCATCCATCTTCACGAACCATTGGTAAGTGAGCAAAGACTCGATCACCTGGCCGGTGCGGTCGCCTCTGGGCACCTGAAGTTTGTGCGGTTTGGTTTCGATCAGCAGGCCGAGCGCTTCGAGATCGGCCAATACGGATTTGCGCGCGTCGTAGCGGTCAAGGCCACGGTACTTCGCGGGGGCGTTGTTATTGATCGCCGCCGTCGGTGTGAAGATGTTGATCGGTTCGAAACCGTGGCGCTGGCCGATCGCGTAATCGTTGGGATCGTGCGCCGGGGTGATCTTCACGCAGCCGGTGCCGAACTCGCGTTCGACGTAGGCATCTTTGATGATCGGAATCTCGCGCTCGCACAGCGGAAGTCGTAGAGTCTTTCCGACCAGATGCGCGTAGCGCTCGTCATCCGGATGCACGGCCACGCAGACATCGCCGAGCAGGGTTTCCGGGCGGGTGGTGGCGACCACCAGGCCGGGTCGGCCGTCCGGCCCGCGCAGCGATTCATCAGCGAACGGGTACAGGATCGACCAGAGAAAGCCGTCTTCTTCCTCGCTGACCACTTCCAGATCGGAAATGGCGGTCTTGAGCACCGGGTCCCAGTTGACCAGGCGCTGCCCGCGATAGATCAGGCCCTGCTCATGCAGCCGAACGAAGCATTCGACCACGGCTTCGGACGGCATCTCGTCCATGGTGAACACGCTGCGCGACCAGTCGCCGGAGGCGCCGAGCCTTCGCATCTGCCGTTCGATGGTGTCGCCGGAATGCTGCTTCCACTCCCAGACCTTCTCGACGAACGCCTCGCGGCCCAGCCCTTCGCGGGTGAGATTTTCGGCGGCCAGATTGCGCGACACCACCATCTCGGTCGCGATGCCGGCATGGTCGGAACCCACCTGCCAGAGCGTGTCGAAGCCGCGCATCCGGTGATAGCGGATCAACGCGTCCATCAGCGTGTGCTGGAAGGCGTGACCCATGTGCAGGGTGCCGGTGACGTTCGGCGGCGGCAGCAGGATGCAGTAAGGCGGGCCTTCCCCCGACGGCGCGAACGCCCCGCTGGTTTCCCAATGCTGGTACCAGCGGGTCTCGAATTCGGCGGGGCTGTAGCTTTTCGGAAGAGAGTCGGACATCGGGTCGGCTTGGTTGGGTTGGAGCGGGGAATGGGGAATGGAGGGCCGGGAATCGGGAATCGGGAATAGGGAATCGCAAAAGCCTGGAGCGAGAAGCTTTTCGCCTTGGCGGCTTGGGGGCCAGGAGCGTGCTCTCGGCTCTGTCGATTCCCCATTCCCGATTCCCGATTCCCGGCCCCCCGGCGTCACATATCGTACTTGTTGAGCTCGAATCCGCGCGCCTGGTAGTCCTTCCAGCGCTGGCGCAGGGGGTCGCGGGCGGCCGGGTCGGCGGGCACGACTTCCAGCACGCGCTCGCAGGTGCCGGTGAAGGCCTGGTCGCGGAGATTGATGATCAGCGGTCGGGCCGGGGTATCGGTGTCCGGAGTGGCGATCAGTACCGGGGTGATGTCGTCGTCCTCGTCCTGCCCAGCGATCTGGTGCGCAATATAGGTATCGGCGTCGAATGCCCACAGCAGATCGTCCAGCGCCTCGGCCTGGCTGCGATCGCGCGCGAGAATCAGCGTCGGCTGATCGGCCGCGCAGGCTTTTTTTGCCAGCTCGCAGACCAGGCGCAGCGGCTCGTCGCGAAACCGCGGCTTGGCGATCAGATAGAAGTCGGCGCGCATGGGGGCCGGGAATCGGGAATGGGGAAAGAGGAATCGCTGGTCGAAAAGCCAATGGCTCGGCGCCGTTTGGGCTGGGGCGGTGCCGTTGCTCTTGTTCTAGCCATTCCCGACTCCCGACTCCCGATTCCCGGCTCTATCCGCCAACCAGCGCACCAGCAGTGCGACCGGGCGACCGGTGGCCATGCCTTTGCGGCCTTCGTCCCAGGCGCTGCCGGCGATGTCGAGGTGGGCCCAGCGTTGGCCTTCGGTGAATCGCGACAGGAAGCAGCCGGCGGTGATCGCGCCGCCCCATTTGCTGCCGATGTTGGCCATATCGGCGAAGGCCGAATCCAGAAGCGGCTGATAGTCGTCCCAGATCGGCAGGCGCCAGGCCCGGTCGTGGACGGCGGTGCCGGCGTCAAGCAGCTCCTGGGCCAGATCATCGTGCTTGCTCATCAGGCCGGTCGCGTGCTTGCCCAGCGCCACCACGCAGGCGCCGGTGAGGGTGGCGACATCGACGATGGCTTCCGGCTCGAAGCGCTGGCAGTAGGTCAGCGCGTCGCACAGAATCAGACGGCCTTCGGCGTCCGTGTTCAGCACCTCCACCGTCTTGCCCGACATCGTGTCCAGCACATCGGAGGGGCGATAGGCATCGCCATCGGTCATGTTTTCCACGGCGGCAACGATGGTGATCAGGTTGACCGGCAGCTTGAGCTTGACTGCGGTCGCGAAGGCGCCGATGACCGTGGCCGCTCCGCACATGTCGAACTTCATTTCCTCGATGCCGCCCTGCACCTTCAGATTTATGCCGCCGCTGTCGAAGGTGATGCCCTTGCCGACCAAGGCATAGGGCTTGGCTTCGCCGGCGCCTGTCCAGCGCAGGACGATCAGCTTGGGCGGGTTGGCCGAGCCGCGCGCCACTGCCAGCAGCGCTCCCATGCCCAGGCGCTCCATCTCGGCGCGCTCCAGCACTTCGCAGGTCGCACCTGGATGGGCGTCGGCCAACCGCTGGGCCTGGTCGGCGATATAGGCCGGATTGCAGATATTGGGCGGCAGATTGCCGAGCTCGCGAGCCAATTCAATGCCTGCAGCCACGGCCAGGCCGTAATCCAGGGCGTGTTGCCGGCTGGCGTCGGCCATGAAATGCAGACTGGCCAGACCCCCGGTCTTGTCGGCGCCGTTGCGCGGCCGCGCCCGCGAGTAGCGGTAGGCAGTCCGGTCGGCGACCACCACGGCCTGACTCAAGGCCCAATCGGCGTCCCGGCCGCTCACGTCGAGCGTATCGAGCGTCATCAGCGCGGTGCGCGAGGCGCCATTGCGCAGCGCGCCGACCGCCGCCTCCACCGCCTTGCCGAATTCGCCCGCCCCAAATTTCTTCCGTTCACCCAGGCCGACTACCAGCACCCGGGCGGCGGTGATGCCATCCAGGTCATGAATCACCAGCGTCTGACCGGCCTTGCGCGGCAGATCTCCGCGATTAAACAGAGCGGAGAGGCGACCTTTGCTTTCGGCATCCAGCGCGCTGGCGGCGGCGCTCAGGCCGGTATCCGAATAACATCCGACGACGACACAATCGACGTCCGCCAAGTGCGCAGCGCTCGCGTTCAACGAGAATTCCAGAGCCATGATGAAGATTCCGTACAATTGCAGGATTGAACAGGGATCGGCGAAGACAGCGGCCGGCGCGATGACAGCCAGCCCGCAGTTTCCGCACCGACAAGCCCTCTAGTCTAACAAAGGCATCCAACCGGCCCATGCGGCTCATCGATCGTTATCTACTGCGCCAGTTCGTGCAGACAACCGGAGCCACCACCGCCGTGTTGCTGATGGTCAGCTTCAGCGGCATCGTGGCCGACCTGCTTTCGGAAATCGTCCGTGGCAAGGTGCCTGCCGTTTTGCTGGTTTCGCAGCTCGGATTGCGAGTGCTTCAGTTCCTGCCTCTGATCCTGCCTCTGGCACTGTTTCTGGGGCTTATCCTGGCGATCGGCCGGTTGTATCGGGAGTCGGAGATGACCGTGCTGGGCTCGGTCGGCCTGGGCCCGCGGCAAATGCTCGGCCCGCTGGCGCGGTTGGCCGTTCCGGCGGTGCTGGTGATCGCGACATTTTCGCTATGGATCGGGCCGTCAGCCCAGCGCGAAGCGGCAGCGATGATCGATTCGGCCAATCGATCGCTTCTGCTGGCCGGGCTGGAGCCCGGTCGGTTCGCGCAGATTCCCGGTCGCGATGGCGTCCTGTATGTCGGCGAGATGACGGCCGACGGCAGCCGGTTCGGCAACCTGTTCATCGAGTCGGACAAGGAGGGTCGGATCGATGTCGTCACTGCGACGCATGGCGAACTGTTTTTCGACGGCGAGCAGGAACGCTACCTGCGCCTGGAGGATGGCTTCCGGGTCGAGGGCGACCTGGAGCGACTGGATATCCGGATGATGCGCTTTGAGCGCAATGATCTGCGCCTGCCCGACCATCAGCGCCGCAATCTGGTCGAAGATCCCGAGCTGCGCTCCACCGCGTCGCTGATTCTCGATGCCCAGCCCGATGCCCGTGCCGAGCTGCACTGGCGGCTGGCCATGCCGATCGCCGCCGGGGTGCTGTCGCTGCTGGCCATCCCGCTGTCGCGCAGCCAGCCCAGACAGCCGCGCTACGGCCGTCTGTTGTTGGCCCTGCTGGGATATCTGGCTTACCTGAATTTTCTGGTGCTTGGCACTGTCTGGCTGGCGGAGGGTGAAATATCCAGCCCGCTGGGCCTGTGGTGGGTGCATCTGCCGGCCCTGCTGCTGGCGTACTGGCTGCTTTCGACCGACGGGCGGCTGCCGCGCGGATCGGGGGCCAGGTGAAGCCCTTCCTGCCGGTGCATGATCGCTATATCGCCCGCATCGCTTTCGTGGCGGTCGCCATGGCATGGACGGTGCTGCTGGGCTTTGACCTGATCGTCGCGCTGGTCGGCGAACTGGGCGATATCGGCAAGGGCCAGTTCGGCTTTCTGGATGCCGTACTCAGCACCCTGCTCAGCGCACCCAGACGCGCCTACGAGCTGTTTCCCACGGCGGCGGTCATCGGCTGCCTGCTGGGCCTGGGCGGCCTGGCTGCCGGCTCCGAGCTGATTGCCCTGCGTGCCGCAGGCCTGTCAAAACTGCGTATCGCCGCCAGCGTCCTGGCTCTGGTAGCGCTGATCACCGGCGTCATGGTGATCGTTGGCGAAACCATCGGCCCGGCCGGGGAACGCGCCGCGCAAAGCCTTGTCACGCGGGCGCGCAGCAGCGACATGGTGTCGGCCAGCTGGTCCGGCCTGTGGGCGCGCGAGGGCGATGTCTATCTCAATGCGCGCGACGTGCTGGTCCGCGATGTCGATCCGGTACCGCATGTCGAGATGGTGGGCGTGAAGCTGTTTCAACTCGACGCCGACGGCCGGCTGAAAAGCCTCTCGCGGGCGCGCCGGGCGATCCACGATGGCAGCGGCTGGACGCTGTACGACGTTCGACGTGTGGAGCTGGACGCGCTATCGGCGACCGCGATCGAGCTGGCCGAACAAACTTGGCCGTCGCGTCTTGATGGCAATACGTTGATTGCCAGTGTCAGTCGGCCGCGCTACATGCCCAGTGCCCGGTTGCGGGCCGGTATCGACTACATGCGCCGAAATGGCGTCGATCCAGGCCCCTACGAGGCCGCTTACTGGGCGCGCTGGTTCTATCCGTTCAACGTGTTGGCGTTGTGCCTTGCCGCCATGCCGTTCGCCTTCGGCCCACTGCGTTCCGGCGGTGTCGGCAAGCGCTTGTTCGCCGGCATCATGTTTGGTTTGAGCTTTTTCCTGCTCAACCGGTTGGCGGTCAATCTGGCTGGGGTATACGGCCTGGACATGCGCCTGGCGAACGCGTTGCCGCCGCTGACCATGCTGATCGTATCGGCCTGGCTGTTCCGGCGTCGCGGGTGATTCGTGTGCCAACTTCCGGGTCGGGTTAGGGCAGCTCGGACTCGTACCAGTCGGATTCGTCCAGGCCCAGCGCGCGATCCATCATCAGCGGCAGCAGGGCGGAAGGCGAGGCGTGCTCGTGATGCCACAGCACAGCCATGCCGATGTCGCGCTCCGGTATCAGGGCGATGATGGCGCGATAGCCCTGCACGGCGCCAGCATGGTAGATCATCCGGTGTCCGCCGTAGGTGTACACCCGCCAGCCCAGCGCATAGTGCGCCTCGCTCACCCGCGCGCGCCGCCATGCCGAACGGCCCAGCTGATCGGGCGTGGCGACCTGGGGTTGGTAGATTTCGGCCAGCAGTGCGGCGGGCATCACCTCGGGTCGGTGGCCCAGCAGTGCGATCAGCCAGATCCCCAGGTCGGCGGCGCTGGCGTTGACGCCGGCAGCGGGCGGGACACGGTAATAGTTTTCCTTGGGGGCGACCGCCTGCCATCGGCCGCTGTGCCGGACATGAGGGCGCGCCCAGTCGGGGCTGCTTTGCAGGCCCTCCAGCCCGTAGCTGGCGTCGCGCATGCCCAGCGGTCCGAGCACCCGTTTGGTCACCGAAAGCGGAAAGAACTCGCCGGTGACCGCGAAACTCACATCGCTGATCAGACTGAAAGCGATGTTCTGATAGGCGTAGCAATGCCCGGGCTGGCAGCGCATCGGCGCCTCCCCCAATCGGGCGGCAAGCAGCGGGTAGGGCTGATCGGCCTCCAGCGCGCGATCGAGGAAGTTGTAGGGGTGTATGCCGATCTGGTGGCTGAGAATGTCGCGGACGGTCAGGTGGGCGGCCGCACTGCGGTCGGCCAGCGTGAGTGCCGGCAGGTAGTCGATTACCGGCGCATCCCAGCGCAGCGCTCCTTCACGAACCAGCATGGCGGCCAGGGTGCCGGCAAAGCCCTTGGATAGCGACGCCAGCCGAAAGACGGTGTGCTCGGTGACTGGCCGGTCGCGGTCGGCTTCCACCACGCCATGTCCACGCGCGGCCAGCACGCGCTGGCCCTGGACGACGGTGTAAGCCAGGCCGGGAATGTCATTGCGCTGGACGATATCGCCGGCGAACCGGTCGAATTCGGCGATTTGCGGACTCAGGTCGCGGTAGCGGGCCGGCGGATCGACGGGCGCGGGCGGTTCGATGCGGGAGCAGGCTGCTGCGCTGCCGCAGCCGGTGGCGATGATCAGTACGACCGCCCAGCGACGCATCGTCTGACGCACACTGCGCCCGCTTGCCCGAGACCAGGATTCCAGATGGCGACTCACTGGGATAGTCTACGCCTACCCGGCGACTGTGCCAGAATCCCGGATGACTCGAAAGCCCGTTTTCCCAGGAGCCGATGATGACTGCACTCATAATTTTGCTGGTGATCGCAATTGCCCTGGCGGCTTGGGCGGTTGGCATCTACAACGGCCTGGTGACCGCTCGCAACGCCTTCAAGAACGCGTTCGCCCAGATCGACGTCCAGCTCACCCGCCGTCACGACCTGATTCCGAATCTGGTCGAAGTGGCCAAGGGCTACATGGCCCACGAGCGCGAAACGCTGGAAGCGGTCATCGCGGCGCGCAGCGGCGCGGTGTCGGCACAGAAATCGGCCGCCGCCAATCCTGGCGACCCCAATGCGATTGCGCAGTTGGGCGGTGCAGAGAACATGCTCACCCAAACGCTGGGTCGGCTGTTCGCGCTGTCCGAGGCCTATCCGGACCTGAAGGCCAATCAGACCATGATGCAGTTGTCCGAGGAGCTGACCTCGACCGAAAACAAGGTCGCCTTCGCACGTCAGGCGTTCAACGATTCGGTGATGGCCTACAACAACCGGCGCGAAGTGTTTCCTTCCAACATCGTTGCCGGGATGTTCAATTTCAGCGCTGCGGCGCTGCTGGAAATCGAATCGCCCGACATGCGTCAGGCGCCCAAGGTCCAGTTTTGAGGATTGCCCCGCAGTCGTGGCGCGTAAGCCGGAACGGTTCCAGGAACTGACATGAGCGCTGTTCATATCCAGCCGGTGTTTTCGGTGCCGATGGGCTTCGCCCGGTTCGAGCACCCGGATTTGCTGAATCCTCATCTCAAGAGTCTGTTTCTGCGTCGCGAAGCCGAAGGTCGCCGCAATGTCGAGCCCTCGATGCGGGTGACGCACGCCTTGTTCGAGAGTCGCTTCGATCTGTTCGCCTGGCCCGATCGCGAGATTCTCACCCTGCGCGACTTCTGCTTCACCGCGCTGTATCAGTTGATTGCCCAGCTCAACCGATACACCCAGGAAGAAATCGACAAGATCAAGATTGCCTCCGACAGCTGGTTTCACATTACCCGCAAGGGCGGTTATTTCGGGTTTCACAACCACCCGATGGCGTCGTGGTCAGGGGTGTACTGCGTCGACTCAGGTGGCATCGACCCGGCATCGACCCGGCATCGACCGACGATAATGGTGCGCTCCAGTTCATCAACCCGAACCAGTTGGCGGGGATATTTCTCGATGCCGGCAACCGACGAATCGCCAATCCTTACGACATGGGCAATCAGGCCTTCAAGCTGGAGGCCGGGCAGTTGGTACTGTTCCCGTCCTGGCTGAATCACCAGGTGCTGCCTCACCAAGGCGACGGCGAGCGTATTGCCGTGGCGTTCAACACCTGGTTTGCCGGGCTGGACCGCTGGTGATTGCGGCGGGATCGTCCACACAGCAAGGCGATCAAAAGCGTGCGTTGTCGTTTCGGCGTTACAGGTCCTGGCGGTAGCGAACGTAAGGGATGGTCGCTTCGTTGCTTTCCCCGCGCACATCAAGCTCAGGCGAGCCGAAGGCGTTGGTCGACGCCGCGTCGCCGCTGATGTTGCGGGCACCGATGCTCAGTTGGCCCGACCACGGCGTGCGCCAGGTAAAGCCGATATCCAGGTCGCTGACCTGTCCGCCCTGTCCGGGAATTTCGATTACCCGGTTGGTGATCGCGCCGCTGAACGCGCCATAGCCGCCGCCGAGGCTCAATTCGCTGATGTTCCAGCTCAGCGGACCGGGCAGCACGGCTGCGGTGGGGATGATCTGGGCGCGGGCCAAGGTGCCGCCCAGGCTGACCCAGCCGTTGCTGCCGAGGTGCATGACGCCGGTCAAGCCAAGGCGCTGGAAGTCGGTGCGCGCATCACGCGCGCCTGGGCCCAGAAACAGCGCCTCGGACGCAAGCAAGCCGCTCAGGCCCATCGAATCCCGACTGAACACCTGGCCGGCGAAATAGTTCGGCAGGCCGAAGTCGAGATGGCCATCGGCATTGGGGAACAACCGGGCGCCGGCGAGGCTGAGGTCGATCGAGCCGATTCCGCCCGACAGGCTGATTCGTCCGGCGACCGACGCGCCGCGATTTTGAGCCAGCAGAGGATCGCTCTCGGTATCCAGGCGAGCAAGCAGGCAGTGCTGGGCCAGCGAACCCAAGGTTGGCAGCACAGCGACGTTGTCGCACAGCAACGCCATGCTGCTTTGCGACTCCAGCGACAGCGAACTGGACAGCTGCATGCCACGACGCAACGGCCGACCCCAGCTGATCAGCGGCGCATTGGCGGTCACGCCGCGATCATGCAGGCCGAGCACTCGGTCGACTGGAGACCCGGATCCAACCGGTGCGGGGGATTCGAGCAGAAGCATGTGCTCGACGCGCCCGCTGCGCGGATCGACCACCGGCAGCAATGCCGTTTCGAAACCCGACTCTGCGGCCTGGGCCTCAGCGGGCACCGGCGAAGGCAATGCCTGGGCTACTGCCAGGCACGGCAGAATAAGCGTCGCTAACGCGAACGCTTTGATACGCCGAAGCTGGAGGATGCGGGGGGTCATCGCAAGCTCGTTGAGACAGTTCTTCCAGGGCATCTGCCCACGGTCGATATTATGACTTTTCGGCGCTTTTAACAATGCCGGGCTGCGCCGGCCTGCGTCCGCTGGACAGCGCTGTGCAGCCTTTTGTCGGTTGGTCACTGGAGACCCGCCGAAGATGCGCCGGCGGTGCTGCTGAACAAGGCCTCGATGTCGATCCGGTCGAAGCAGTACACCTGATGGCAGAACTCGCAGGTGATCCGCGCCTGGCCGCCATCGACGATTGCGGCCAGCGCTTCTTCATGGCCCAGTTGGGTCAGCACGGCGGCAACCCGGTGGCGGCTGCACGAGCAGGCGAAGGTCAGCGACCGTTGGCCGAGGACGCGCACGCCGTCTTCGTGGTAGAGCCGATGCAGCAGCGCACCGTCCTGCGCATTCAGCAGGTCTTCGCTGGTCACCGTGTCGAACAGCAGGCTGGCGCGGTTCCAGCCGTCCGGGTCGCTTTTGGAGCCTGGCAATTGCTGGATCATCAGGCCCACGGATTGCCGGCTGTCGGCGGCCAGCGCGATCCGGGTCGGCAGTTGTTCGGATTGGTCGAAATAGCCTTCGAAAGCCTCGGCAAGCGTCTCCGCATCCAGACCGACCAGACCTTGATAGCGGGTCGGCTCATGGCCGCCGGGCGGTGTCGATTCGATGGTGATGGCCAGCAACGCAGTGCTCCCCAGGTCGCGCGGGCCGATGTTCGGCGGCAGCGGCTCGTCGAACCGGGCGATGGCTCGAAGCTGTCCCCCGCCGGTACATTCGGAAAACAGCATCCGGATCGGGCCGTCGCCGCGAAGCTGAACACTGAGCATTCCGTCGATCTTGGTGTGGCCTGTGAACAGGGCGGTAGCCGCGCAGACTTGTCCGAGCATCTCGGCGATCGCGTTTGGATAGTTGCCGTTGCTGCGAATGGTCTGCCAGGTGTTGCCCAGCCGGACGATGACGCCGCGCACGCCGGAATGGTCCAGCACGAACCGGGTCAGGCTGTCGGCCGGCGCGATGTCCGCGCCGGTGGTGGTCAGGGAGGGCGAGATTTTCATTGCACTGTGGGAAGATCGGACGATGTCTGTCGATATGGGACCGTTCCGCCCAGCTTGCAAGCGTCGTGCCGGCGATCCGCAGCATCGAGGCCCTGCGCGTGGCCCGACGTACTGACGCCCGACGTCGGCGCCCAGCCAGGCGACTCTGGCGGCTGCTGCGCTGGGCGTTGCTGCTGGTGGCGCTGGTGCCGGTTTTGCAGGTGCTCGGCTTGCGCTGGCTGAACCCACCCACCAGCGCCTTCATGATGGCGCGCCAGATCGATGCCTGGCAGGCCGGCGAGGAGGATTTTCGGATGCGCTATCGGTGGGCCGATCTGGAGGCGATTTCCCCGCATCTGGCGATCGCCTTCGTGGCCGCCGAGGACCAGCGCTTTCCGGTGCATCGCGGGTTCGATTTCGAGGCCATCGACGCGGCCCTGACCGGCAACCGCGCTGGAGCGCGGGTCCGCGGCGCCAGCACGATCAGCCAGCAGGTCGCCAAGAATCTGTTTCTGTGGTCGGGCCGCAGCTGGTTTCGCAAGGGCCTGGAGGTGGGCTACACCGTGCTGATTGAGGCGCTGTGGCCGAAGCGGCGGATCATTGAGGTCTACGCCAACATCGTCGAGCTGGGCGACGGCATCTATGGCGCCGAGGCCGCCGCCAGCGCGTTCTTCTCGAAGTCCGCGGGCCAACTCAGTGCCGCCGAAAGCGCACGCCTGGCCGCCGTGCTGCCCAACCCGAAACGCTACTCGGCGGCGGCGCCGGGGCCTTACGTCGCACAGCGCCAGCGCTGGATCGAACGGCAGATGCGCCAGTTGGGCGGGCCGGGCTATCTCGAAGCCTGCTGCGGCCCGTTCGCCCGGTCCGACTCGCCGGATATGTCGGCCGATCGCTGACGCCGGCACTGGCGTCGGCGCCGTGGGTCAGGCGGTGGCGAGCAATACCGGCCACGCGTCGAGCCGTTGGCGCGACGCGTGGTCGGTACGCAGATGATCGGTGGACACGCGAGTCCAGGTGCGGCGTTCGATCCGAGAATTCCGGTATGGTGGAGGCCGTTCATTTTGCCGCAGCCGGCCGCTACCATCCGAGGCTGCGACACTCCGCCCACTGACGATGGCCGACGATGGCAAGGCAAAAAATCTCCCTGGTGGTGCCTGCCTTCAACGAGGCGCACGCATTGCCGGTGCTGCATACGCGAATCGTGGCGGTCCTCGATGGTCTGGCCATGGATGCCGAGGTGCTGTACGTCGATGACGGCAGCCGGGACGACACCTGGGCGGTGATTGCCGGGCTTGGCGAGCGGGACGCGCGAGTGCGCGGTATCCGCCTGAGCCGGAATTTCGGCAAAGAGCTGGCGCTGACCGCCGGTCTGGATGCCGTCCGGGGCGATGCGGCGATCGTGCTCGATGCCGATGGCCAGGATCCGCCCGAGCTGATCCCGGCATTCGTGGAGAAGTGGCGCGAGGGCTACGACATGGTTTTCGGCACCCGGACCCGGCGCGAGGGCGAGAGCTGGCTGAAGCGATTCACCGCCGCCGCCTTCTACCGGGTGATGGAGCGCCTTTCGCACACCCCGGTGCCGCGCGACACCGGCGATTTTCGCCTTCTGTCCCGCCGGGCCCTGGATGCCTTGGCCGGGCTGCGCGAGCGGCGACGGTTCATGAAGGGCCTGTTTGCCTGGGTCGGCTACCGGCAGTGCGCCATCCCCTACCAGCGGGAGCCGCGCCTGGCCGGCGCCAGCAAGTTCAGCTACTGGCGGCTGTGGAATTTCGCCCTGGAGGGCATCACCAGCTTCTCCACCGCGCCGCTCAGAATCGCGACCTACCTGGGCGTGTTGGCGGCCATGGCGGCTTTTGTGTTTGGTGCCGTGATCATCGGCAAGACCCTGATGTACGGCGACCCGGTGCCGGGTTATCCGTCGCTGATGACCGTGGTGCTGTTTCTTGGCGGGGTGCAGCTGATGGCGTTGGGCATGATCGGCGAATACCTCGGCCGGCTGTTCGATGAAGCCAAGCAGCGCCCGCTGTATCTGGTTCAGGAGCGAATTGACCCGCCGGAGTCGCCGAACGCCTGAAACCGGTCTACACTCGGCTCGACCCCCCTGCAATGGAGTCGAGGCCATGATCACAGCGCGTGCCCTGCTCGGCGAGAAACCGGCCAGAACCATTCACGTCGGGCCGGATGTTCCGGTCCTGGAAGCCATCCGGCTGATGGCGCTGGAGAGCGTCGGTGCCCTGTTGGTGATGGACAAGGGCCGCCTGCTCGGGATCGTCTCCGAACGCGACTATGCCCGAAAGGTGATCCTGCACGGCAAGGCTTCGGCCAACACGCCGGTGCGCGAAATCATGTCCAGTCCGGTGGTTACCGTCAGTCCGGATACTCGCATCGACGAGTGCATGCAGCTGATGACCGAGCGTCGGTTCAGGCATCTGCCGGTGGTCGACGGCGATGAAGTGCTTGGCGTCGTGTCGATCGGCGACCTGGTGCGCTCGGTGATCGAGGACCAGCGTCGGGAAATCGATCAGCTGCAGCGCTTCATCACCAGCTGAGCCGACCCGTCCGCGTGGTCAGTCGATGGCCAGCGTCTGGGCGTGCTCGCGGGTGGCGGCGAAGACGAGATCCGGCCAGCGCTCCTGGGTGAGCTGCAAATTGACTCGTGTGGGCGCCAGGTAGACCAGCTCGCCGGCACCATCGAGCGCCAGGTTGAAGCCGTTCTTGTCGCGAAATTCCTCCAGCTTGCGCGGATCGGTGCCGCGTACCCAGCGCGCGGTGGCCACGCCGACCGGCTCGAAGCTGGCCTCCACTCCGTATTCGTCCTTGAGCCGGTAGGCCACCACGTCGAACTGCAGCACGCCGACCGCGCCGAGAATCAGATCGTTGCTCATCATCGGCCGGAAGAACTGCGTGGCGCCCTCCTCGGAAAGCTGCGCCAGGCCTTTCTGCAACTGCTTGAGCTTGAGCGGATCGCGCAGCCGGGCCCGGCGAAACAGCTCGGGCGCGAAATTGGGGATGCCGGTGAAGCTGAGTTTCTCGCCCTCGGTAAAGCTGTCGCCGATCGAGATCGTGCCGTGGTTGTGGATGCCGATCACGTCGCCCGGCCAGGCCTCAACGGCGATCTCGCGGTCAGATGCCATGAAGGTGAGCGCGTTGGCCAGTTTCACCTCTTTTCCGGTGCGCACCTGGTAGGCCTTCATGCCCGCCGTGAAGTGACCCGAGCACACGCGCAGGAAGGCAACCCGGTCGCGGTGCTGCGGATCCATATTGGCCTGGATCTTGAACACGAAGCCCGACAGCGCCGCCTCGGTCGGCTGCACGGTGCGCGTGGTGGTCGCGCTGGGCTGGGGCGGGGGCGCGTGTTCGACGAAGAAGTCCAGCAGCGGCTGGACGCCGAAATTGTTGACCGCCGAGCCGAAAAATACCGGAGTCTGCCGGCCGGCCCGGTAGGCTTCGCGATCGAACGGATGCGAGGCACCCTGCACCAGCTCCAGTTCGTCGCGCAGTTCGGCCAGCAGGTTCGGGCCGATCCGGGCCTGAAACGCCGGGTCGTCGATCGATGGAAAGATGGTCGAATCCTGTCGGGTGAAGTTGCGCCCGGACTCGTACAGATGCACCTCGCCGCTGATCAGATGCACCACGCCCTTCAGCCGTAGGCCCATGCCGATCGGCCAGGTGACCGGCGCACACTGGATGCCGAGCACCGACTCAACTTCGTCCAGCAGTTCGATCGGCGCCTTGCCTTCGCGGTCGAGCTTGTTGATGAAGGTCATGATCGGCGTATCGCGCAGCCGGCACACTTCCATGAGCTTGATGGTGCGCTCTTCGACGCCCTTGGCCACGTCGATCACCATCAGTGCCGAATCCACGGCGGTGAGTACGCGGTAGGTGTCTTCGGAAAAGTCGGCGTGGCCGGGCGTATCGAGCAGATTCACGATCTGCCCCGCGTAGGGAAACTGCATCACCGAGGAGGTGACCGAAATGCCGCGCTCCTTTTCCAGCGCCATCCAGTCCGATGTCGCGTGCCGGGCGGCCTTGCGGCTCTTTACCGATCCAGCCATCTGGATCGCGCCGCCGAACAGCAGCAGCTTTTCAGTGAGCGTGGTCTTGCCCGCGTCGGGGTGCGAAATGATCGCAAAGGTGCGGCGGCGGGCGGTTTCGGTGATCTGGTTGGACATGGCGTTGCAACGGCCGGGCAGGGCAAAGCCCACTATTGTACCGGCCTGGCCGGGCGGGCGCCGTCAGCGGCCATCCAGGCGCAATGGCCCGGATGGACCGGCCATCCGGAACGGAATCGACTCCAGGCGCATGCCGGCGTTGATCTGGATGGCGAAATGCAGGTGCGGGCCGGTGCTGAATCCGGTATTTCCCGAATAGCCGATGGTCTGCCGCGCGCGGACCTTCTGGCCCGGACGGACCAGAGTGCCGCCCGGCTGGAGGTGGGCGTACAGCGCCATGGTGCCGTCGGCGTGCTCGATGCGGATGTGGTTGGCCCGGTCGGCAAACTTTTCCCGATCCAGACCCGAGCGGTCGAAATCGGATTCGACCTGCATCACCACCCCGTCGCGGACCGCCACGATCGGGGTGCCCTCGGCCAGGCCGATGTCCACGGCATACCGGCTCTGCGGGTCGTTGTGGCTGAAGCTGCCGCCAAAGCCTTGGCCCAGTTGCCAGGCTCCCGCGACCGGAAGCGGGTACTCGATGTCCTCCGGCGTGGCGTCGGGCCGTCCCGGTACGGCGTTCAGATTGAGCGTGAACTGACCCTGGCGCGTGCGGTCGGCCGGAAACAGTTCGGCAATCACGGTCTCGTTCATCGAAGTCAGCACATGACGGGTCGGCAGCCGCGGTCGACTGTCGATGTTGTCGTTGCGCTGGTAGCTCAGCTCGACTTCCAGACTGCCGTGGATCAGGCTGCGCGCCCGGGCCCGATAGCTGCCATCGGCGCTTTCCAGAGCCAGACGGGCCAGCGGTTTTGGGTCGACCGCAAAGCGCAGCGTCTCGACCTCAGCCAAATCTTCCGGTGCCCGGTCGGTGTAGTGGACGATGCCGTTCTCATCCACCCATTTGTAGACGCTCGCCGCGCCGGCCGTGCCGCACAGCACGCAGGCAAGAATGAAGATTACGGTCAGTACCGGGGGCGCCATGAGCGGATCGTAACGGTTACCGGCAGGGGTGTCATCGGCCAGGACGGGCGGTCGGTCACGGAATATCGCAGCGATTCCTGAACGCCGATGGCGCGTCGTTTGTTTTGTACACTGCCGATTCAGCCATCGGAGTTGCCCCTGCAATGCTCATCCGTCTAGCCATTGCTGACGATCTGGATGCCATCTGTCGGTTGCTCGACGATGATGATCTTGCCCGCAGCCGCGACGGCCACAGCAGCACCCCGACCGAAGCGGTGCGCGCGGCGTTTACGGAAATCCAGGCCGACGCCAATAACGAACTGTGGCTGGCGGCGGGCGAGGAGGGCCTGCTCGGCTGCCTGCAGCTGACTTTCATTCCGGGGCTGACCCAGGGCGGGATGCGCCGCGCCCTGGTCGAGGCGGTGCGGGTGCGCAGCGATCATCGTGGGCGGGGTATCGGCGCCCGGCTGATGGCGGCGGCGATCGAGCGGGCTCGCAAGCGCGGTTGCGGGCTGGTCCAGTTGACCACCGACAAACGCCGGCTGGACGCCCATCGCTTCTATCTTCGCCTGGGCTTCGTCGACAGCCACGAGGGCATGAAGCTCAGACTTTGAACGGCAAGAGCGCGCTCAGCACTCGATCACGTTGACCGCCAGGCCGCCGCGCGATGTTTCCTTGTACTTGTCGCGCATGTCGCGGCCAGTGTCGCGCATCGTGCGGATCACCTTGTCGAGCGAAACCCGGTGTTTGCCGTCACCGCGCAGCGCCATGCGGCTGGCGTTGATCGCCTTGACCGCGCCCATGGCGTTGCGTTCGATGCAGGGAATCTGCACCAGCCCGGCGATCGGATCGCAGGTCAGGCCAAGGTTGTGCTCCATGCCGATCTCGGCGGCGTTCTCGATCTGCCCCAGGCTCCCGCCAAGCGCGGCGGTCAGGCCGGCGGCGGCCATCGAACAGGCCACACCGACTTCTCCCTGGCAGCCGACTTCGGCGCCCGATATCGAGGCGTTCTCTTTGTACAGGATGCCCACCGCCGCAGCGGTCAGCAGAAAATCGAATATGCCCTTCTCGCTGGCCTTGGGCGAGAACCGGTCGAAATACAGCAGCACTGCCGGGATGATGCCGGCGGCGCCGTTGGTGGGCGCAGTGACCACTCGGCCGCCGGCGGCATTTTCCTCGTTGACCGCCAGCGCGTAAAGGTTCACCCAGTCGAGAACGGTCAGCGGATCGCGCAGGTTGGCTTCGGGCCGGTCGCGCAATTCGGCGTGCAACGCCGGCGCCCGGCGGGCGACGTGCAGGCCGCCGGGCAGCTCGCCGGGCGAGCGCAGACCGCGCGCCACGCAGTCCTGCATGGCCTGCCAGAGCTGGCGCAATCCGGCGTCGATGGCGGCATCGTCGCGCCAGACCCGCTCGTTGGCGCGCATCAGCTCGGGAATGGTCAGAAAGCCGTCGGCGCAGCGGTGCAGCAGCTCCTTGCCGGAGGCGAACGGGTGCGGCAGGGCCGTGGTGTCGGCGACGATCCGGTCTTCGGCGGCTTCGTCGGTATTGACCACGAATCCGCCACCCACCGAATAGTAATCGCGGGTCGCCAGCGTGTTGCCTGCGGAGTCGAAGGCGGAAAAACGCATCCCGTTGGAGTGGTAGGGCAGTTTCTGGCGTTTGTTGAACACCAGATCGGCCTTCTCGTCGAAGTCGATCTCGTGGCTGCCCAGCAAGCGCAGGCGACCGGCGCTGCGGATTCGCTGGAGGGTTTCGGGAATGCTGTCCGGGTCGATCCGGTCGGGTTCGTGGCCCTCCAGGCCCATCAGCATCGCCTTGTCGGTGCCGTGGCCACGGCCGGTCAGCGCCAGCGAGCCGAACAGCTCGACCCGGACGCGGACCACCTCGTCCAGCAGGCCGGGTTGTTTCAGCCAGCGCTCGGCAAAGCGCACCGCCGCGCGCATCGGGCCGACCGTGTGCGAGGATGATGGACCGATACCGATCTTGAACAGGTCGAACAGGCTGACGGCCATGTCGTGCTCCAGGCGAGTGCGACTATTCTATGCCCCGGCGGCAACACTGCCGAGTGCTTCGGCAGCCGCCACCGGACGGGCCGGACCACCGGCGACGGCGGTTTCGACATTCGACCATCAGCGAGGCGCTGCGTGCGGCTGATTCTCTACCAACGCGACGATTGTCATCTGTGCGATCAGGCGCTCGACGTGCTTTCCGCCGCCGGCGCGCCCGAGTTCGACAGCGTGTGGATCGATCACGATGCCGCGCTGCTTGCCAGATTCGGCGAACGGATCCCGGTGCTTCAACGGCAGGATGATGGCCGCGAACTGGACTGGCCGTTCGACGTTGCCGGACTGCGTGCGTTTCTGGCCGGCTGAGCGGCTCAGTCGGCCGGCGACAGGAACAGGCGGGTGAACACGCTGACTTCGTGCGCGATGGTGTCCGGGTCGGCCCAGTCACCGGTACCCAGCTCGAAATCCAGTCGATCGAGCTGACTCTCGCCTTCCAGCACGGCTTCGCCTTCGATCACTGCCGGTGTGCCCGGCCGCCAACTGAATACCAGGGTGACCGGTCGGGTCAGGCCGCGCAGTGACAGCTCGCCGTCGGCGGCGTAGCGGCCGTCCGCCAGCGCGCGAAAGCTTTCGGCCAGAAAGCGGGCCTGAGGATGGGTGTTTACCGCGAAAAAATCGCTGCCTTTGAGGGTCTGGTCGCGCTCGTCGTTTTGGGTGTCGGCGCTGGCCAGGTCGATGCGGACATCGAAACGCGCCGTGGACAGATCGGCCGGGTCGAAGCGGATGCTCGGTTCGAAGCGTGCGAAGGTTCCGGTGAAGCGCTCGCCCTGGGCCGAACCGGCGAAACCCAGCGTGGAGCGCTCCGGGTCGGTGCGCCAGTCCTGCGCGCTGACGCAGGTGGCGATCACAAGCAAAACGAGGGTGGCGGCGAGTCGGATCATTGGCGGGTTTTCGCAGTGGGATCGGGGGATTTCGGGTCGTGAACCAGCACCGGCAGCATGCGCACCAGGGTGGCGTCGCGGCGAGCCAAGTGGTGCCAAAGAGCGGCGATGGCATGGATCAGCACCAGGGCCATCAACGCCCAGAACAGGCCGTTGTGCACGGTAAGTGCGAGCGGCTTCAGAACCGGGTCGGCCGGCACCAGACGGGGCAGGTTGATCAGGCCGAACCACTGGAGGGCGAAGTTCGACGCCGAGTTGTAGGCCCAGCCCGACAGCGGCAGCAGGATCAGCGTCGCGTACATCAGCGCATGGCTGGCGCTGGCCGCCCGCCGCTGCCAGCGCGCGGTGTCGGGCACCGGGTCGGGTGCGCCGGCATACAGGCGCCAGGCCAGTCGCAGGACGGTCAGCCCCAGAATCGTGAGGCCCAGCGACTTGTGCAGCGCATAGGTCTTGAGCTTGAGCATCGAATTGGGCATTTCCGTCATGTACAGGCCGATGACGGCGATCGACAGGATCAGCAGCACCGACAGCCAGTGCAGCGCGATGCTCGGCAGGCCCCAACCAGTGGAATAGTTGCGAACTTTCATGATCGGCGGTCAGCGTTGCGGTTCGCGGTCGAAGTCTGAATGGACATCGCGGTCTGAGGGCGGTTCCGAGCGCGAATCCTGGGTTGAATCGGACGAGCGCGGCTGACGTATGGCTTCCAGTTCGATCAGCACCACGGCCTCCTGGCCGATCAGATTGGGGTAGGCGCCCAGCCCGAAATCGGCGCGGTCCAGCACCAGCTCGGCCGATGCGCCCAGGGTGCGCTTGAAGGTCATGGGATTGGCGCGATCGGCATTCAGCCGGGCGGTGAACGCGATTTCGCGCGTCACACCGCGCAGTTCCAACTGGCCGACCACACGCATCCGGTCGTCTTCGAGCGGTTCGACTGCCGTGGAGACGAATCGGGCCTGCGCGTAGCGGTCAAGGTGAAAGTACCGGCGCGCCAGCATGCGCGCATTCCAGTCGGCATCGCCCAGATCCAGGCTGGCGATCGGAATGATGGCTTCGACGGATGACTTGGCCCAGTCCCTGGCGTCGAACTCGATGCGGCCGGTCAAACCGGAAAAGGTGCCGATGGCCCGCGAGAAGCCGGCATGATCGATCAGGAACACGATGCGACTGTGGACCGGATCGATTCGATAGCTGCGTGGTTGTGCGGCCAGCTGTGTCGACCAGGCTGCCAGCAGCAGCAAAGCGCAAACGATCGGGCGGTGGACAATTCGGGCGCGAGCCATGCGATGATTCTAAGCGGGTCGGCGTCAACGCGCGCTCAGCGGCGCGCAACGACGCGTTGCAGGCAATGCGACACCGGTCGCGGGATCGAGGGTCGCGCCACCCCAACCCTGCCGCTGCGCAGTCAGAAAGGGAGAACCATGGCAAGGAACCGTCGTTCAATCTGGGTCGGACTGTTGCTTCTGCTGACGTTGGAAGCCGCGGCCCAGCCGTTACCGGAAACCCCCCGATTCCGCAGCTTTGGTTTGGACCAGGGCTTGCCGTCGCTGTTCATAACCGCCGTCGCACAGGATCGCCAGGGCTATCTCTGGGTGGCGACCGACAACGGACTTGCCCGCTACGATGGCGTGAGCTTCGACGTACACCGTCACCGTCCGGACGACCCGGACACCTTGCGCGGCAATCACGTCCAGGCTTTGCACATCGATGATCAGGATCGTGTCTGGGCTTCGATACAGGGCCGGGGGTTCAGTGTTCTGGATGCCGACCGAAAGCGGTGGCGGCATTTTGGCCCGGATACCCTGCCAGAGCTGGACGGCGTGGAAGTCTGGTCGTTCGCCCCCGAAGTCTTTTCCAATTCAGGTATGAGCCTGGAGCGGGCGTGTTTTGGCTCGCACCGAGTCGATGGTGGATAGGATCTGCGAGTGTAGTCGGTGTGGTCTGGCAGTTGGCGTTTTGGATCAGGCGGAACGTCGCTTTGCCGGT
>JAXMJH010000141.1:0-4241 GCA_034376725.1 Lysobacteraceae bacterium
TGGCGCTTCAACCGCCGATTCCGCCTCGACGTGCTGGTACCGCGCCTGCTCGTCGCCATCGCGCGCTGCAAGCCGTGGTCGGAGCGCAAACTGCGCGATGTGCCGGTCTTTGCTGGCTGAGGTATGGCGCTAATCAGGAACGAGTATTCGGCGACAGATAGCCGTGTAACACCGCAGTCTAAGCCGGTCGTCCGGCACTTTGGTGCAAGAAAAAGGTCTTCTAAAAACATCGACGTACGCCGATTATTCCCTGTATCTCCGCAGCCTAAGCAGGGAACGGTTCCGGATCTGCTGTAAGTATGGTCACCGCATCCTCTCACCGTGCGGGAGCGCTGACAAGTGTTCTGGGATGGCAAGGATTTTCCGCGCGGGAGCGGGTTGGCGGAATGCGCAATCCTGTTTTTACTGTTGGTCATTTTTTGCTTTCTTGTCACGGGCTAGGCGCGACTCTGGGAGGTTCATTTTCTTGGCTTCCTTGGTTCGATGTTTGTGGTTTCCTGTCCTTCGTCGGAGCCGTTCGCCCGAGCCTCGCCCGCGCTCAGCCGCCGCGCCGCGCGCCCGTCGAGCCCTTGACGTAAGCCGCAGGATCGCCCCGCGCCAGGCAGGGATGCAGTGATCGAAGTCCGCTTGCCCGCTCACCCTCGCCGCTGCGGGTGCACCTGTAGAATATGCGGCTTGCGAATCATGTTTCGGAGCCTGTCTTGATCAAGCCTCGCACCCCGCCCGGTGTTCTGGAGCTGCTGCCGCGCCAGCAAATTGCCTTTCAGCGGATGCTCGATGTCATCCGGCGCAACTACGAGCGGTTCGGGTTTCTGCCGGTGGAAACGCCGGTGATGGAGCTGTCCGAGGTGCTGCTCACCAAGTCGGGCGGGGAGACCGAGCGGCAAGTCTATTTCTTGCAGTCCACCGGGGCGCTGGAGAAGCACGCCGATGGTTTGCCCGAGCTGGCGCTGCGCTTCGATCTGACCGTGCCGCTGGCGCGCTATGTCGCCGAGCACGAGCACGAGCTGACGTTTCCGTTCCGGCGCTATCAGATGCAGCGGGTGTATCGCGGCGAGCGCGCCCAGCGCGGGCGGTTTCGCGAGTTTTATCAGTGCGATATCGATGTCATCGGCAAGGATTCGCTCAGCCTGCGGTTCGATGCCGAGGTGCCGGCGATCATCCATGCCGTGTTCGCCGAGCTGGCGATCGGCAAGTTCACCATTCAGTTGAACAATCGCAAGCTGATGCGCGGGTTTTTCGAGAGCCAGGGCGTGTCCGACAGCGAGCGCCAGGCGGCGGTGCTGCGTGAGGTGGACAAGATCGACAAGCGCGGGCCGGAGGCGGTGTTCGACACGCTGGCCGGGCCGGATTTCGGCCTGGGCGAGGATGTGGTGGGCCGGATTCTCGATTTCGTGAAGGTGCGTTCGCACGGCCATGCCGATGCCATGGCGCGGCTGGATGCGCTGGGCAGCGGCGGCGAGGTGTTCAACCAGGGCGTCGCCGAGCTGCGCGAAGTGCTGGAGCTAGTGCGCGCCCTGGGCGTGCCGGAGGCCGATTACTGCCTCAATTTTTCGATTGCCCGGGGTCTGGATTACTACACCGGCACCGTGTACGAGACCACGCTGGACGACTTTCCGCAGATCGGCTCGATCTGCTCGGGCGGGCGCTACGAGAACCTGGCCGGCCACTACAGCCGCTCGCATCTGCCTGGCGTGGGGATTTCGATCGGCGCTACGCGCCTGTTCTGGCAGTTGCAGGAGGCCGGCATCCTCGACACCGCCGACAGTACCGTGCAGGCGCTGGTGGCGCTGATGGACGAGGCGCGGCTGCCGGAATATCTGGCCATCGCGGCCGAGCTGCGCGCTGCCGGCATCAATACCGAGGTGCAGTTGGACCCGAAGAAGCTGGCCCGTCAGATGCAGTACGCCGACCGGGCCGGCATCCGCTTCGTGGTGCTGGCCGGCGAAGACGAGCTGGCGCGCGAGGCGGTATCGGTCAAGGATCTGCGGCGCGGCAGTCAGTTCGAAGTGTCGCGCGCCGAGCTGGGTACGGCGCTGAAGGTCGAGCTGGCGCAGCTGAGCGCGATGGGCGATGTCTGACTTGCCACCGCCGATCCGGCTGGACGGCCAGTCGCTCACCCTGGAACAACTGGTTGCGGTGAGCGAGGGCGCGGCGGTCGAGCTGGCGGCCTCGCAGCTGGCGGCAGTACAGCGGGCTTCGGATTTTCTGGCCGATCAGGTCGCCCAGGGCGAGCCGCTGTATGGCGTGTCCACGGGCTTCGGCAGCAATGCCGACCGTCTGCTTGGCCGGCATCGGCTGCGCGAGGAACTGCCCGGCGCGGTGGTCGACCCGGAGGCCCCGTCGCTGCTCGACGAGCTGCAGGAAAACCTGATCCGAAGCCATGCCGTGTGCGTCGGCGAGCCGTTCGCCCAGCCGGTGGTGCGGGCGATGCTGGCGATCCGCATCAATACGCTGATGCGCGGGCATTCCGGCATCCGGGTCGACACCCTGCACGCGCTGGCTGCGATGCTCAATGCCGGCGTGGTGCCGGTGGTGCCGCAGTTGGGCTCGGTGGGCGCGTCCGGCGATCTGGCGCCGCTGTCGCATCTGGCGTTGGTGCTGCTGGGCGGCGGCGAGGCGTTCTATCGCGGCGAGCGCCTGTCCGGCGGCGATGCGCTGGCCCGTGCCAGGCTGGCGCCGGTGCGCCTGTCGCTGAAGGAAGGTCTGGCGCTGAACAATGGCACCGCGCAGATGCTGGCGACCGGCGCGCTGGCAGTGGCGCAACTGGAAACCCTGCTGGACACCGCCGACCTGGCCGCCGCCACCAGCCTGGAGGCCTTCGCCGGCCGGCTGGGCGCGTTCGATGAGCGGGTGCACGCGCTGCGCCCGCATCCGGGCCAGGTGCACAGTGCGGCCCGGCTGCGCGCGCTGCTGGAGGGCTCGGAGCTGATGGATATCGCCTATCACCTGGTGCCGCGCTTCGCGCCCTGGCTGCCGGAAAGCTGGGGCACGCCGGAGGCGCAACAATTGCGCTTCGATATCGCCTGGGACTGGGTGCCGGCCAATCAGCGCCATGGCCGCGAGCGGTTCTACGCGCGCTTTCGGCCGTTCAAGGGCGGCAAGAAGCATCAGCCGCAGGACAGTTATTCCCTGCGCTGCGTGCCGCAGGTACACGGTGCCGTGCGCGATGCCGTTGCCCAGGCGCGGCGTGTGCTGGAAATCGAACTCAACGCGGTCACCGACAATCCGCTGGTGTTTCCCGATGCCGATCCGGCTCAGCCTATCGAGCGGCGAGTGGTGTCGGCCGGCCACTTCCACGGCATGCCGCTGGCGCTGGCCATGAGCTATCTCAAGGCCGCGATCCCGGTGCTGGCCTCGATCAGCGAGCGGCGGCTGAACAAGCTGGTCGACCCGGCCACCTCGGATGGTCTGCCGCCGTTTCTGGTCGGCAACGAGGACGCCACCGATTCCGGCTTCATGATCGTCCAGTACACCGCGGCGGCCATCGTCAACGATCTTGCCAGCCGCGCGCATCCGGCCTCGGTGTATTCGATCCCGACCAGTGCCAATGCCGAGGATCACGTGTCGATGGGCGCCAACGAGGCCCGTCACGTGCTGTCGATGGTGGGCGATCTTGGCAAGGTGCTGGCGATGGAACTGCTGGTGGCCGCGCAGGCGCTGGATTTCCGCCGCGACATGATCAATGCCGCCCGCGACCTGGCCCGCGCCGGCGACGCGCGGGCACTGGCCGCCAAGATCCGCAACGCCCCCGCGTCCGACCGGCCCGAGTACGCGGTGTTCATGACCGAAGTGGAAGCCCTGCGAGCGGAACTGGCGGCTGCGCCGGAATTCCGCCCGTCGCGCGCCGTGGATGCCGCGCTGCGCACGCTGCGCGAGCAGATCGACTTCCTGGAACGCGACCGCGCCCTGGACAGCGACATGACCCGCGCCATCGCGCTGGTCGAACAAGGCCGCCTGCTGACCGCAGCCCGCGCCGCCGAAACCCACGCCGCCGAAACCCACGCCGCAGAAGCCCGCGTCGCAGAGTAGCCCCGCGTCGGCCGAGTAGCCCCGCGTCAGCGGAGCCCGCGTACCCCGGCTTTCCGCTTTTGTAGCCCGTATATGGACTCCTCCCCTACCGCAAGCTGTTTTTTCTGGCTGAGATCAACGCGAACGTATATTCGGCATCGTCGTGGGGGCCGTCGCCCCCGTGCCTGGATGGGTCGTTCGAATCGCGGCTGCCTATCGGCTTGTCGGCA
>JAXMJH010000142.1:0-4544 GCA_034376725.1 Lysobacteraceae bacterium
CAGCCACCCCGCCGCGCACTCCACCCCGCCGCGCACCGCCCACCCCGCCGCGCACCGCCCAACCCGCCACGATTCCTCCACCTCGCCGTCCCGGTTCACGGCCTTCGGCCTGAACCAGGCTACTCAAGCCTCGTAGCCCCAACCGCCCGCGTATCCCGGCATGCAGCGCAGCGAAATGCCGGGGTACGGGGTATCCCTTTCTTGATATCTGGGCTTCGATGCTGGTTCGGGGGGGCTGATCAGGTAGACTGAATCGAGCCGCGCTGTTTCCGGCCTCTGAAGAGGTGTCTCGCCCATGACCATTGCCACGCCCAACCAAACCGAGCAATTGCGGGCGGATGCCGAAGGTCGGCTGCGGGCCGGCACGGCACCATCGACAGCGGGGTGGGCGGTCGGGGCAGATGCACTGTCGCTGCTCTACCGCTTGGCCAGCGACCCGGAGCGTTCCGCCGATACCCTGAAATTGCTGCATGAGCTGCAAACCCATCAAGTCGAGCTGGATCTGCAGCATGTCCAGCTTGCGGAAAACGAGAACGATCTGAATCTGCAGCTCGCCCATTTTCAGGCTCTCTTTGAGCGGGCTCCGGCAGCATATCTGGTGCTGGATAGGGATGGCCGAATTCGCCAATCCAATCGCACCGCCAGCGTGCTGTTCGGACGAGAAGCGGATCAATTCGAGAATCATCTCTTGTCCACCTTGCTTACCCCGGAGAGCGGATCGACGCTCCTGGCTGCACTCGAATGCGCGAAAACCGATGTCAGCACCGGAGCAGTGCAGGTGCGGATGCTCGATTCCCGCCCGTTAGGCCTGTTGGTCGGTATCGCTCCGGGGCAGGAAGCTGTCCAGGTACTGCTGTTCCCGTCGAGTCGGAACCGGGAAGGCTGATCTGGACCCCGGCTTGTCGGGCTGTCCCCGACGTGGCTGATCGGCCCGCCAGCGTCATTGTCGGCATCGGTGCCTCGGCCGGCGGGCTGATGCCTCTGGAAGAGTTCATGGCGCATGTGCCGGCCGACAGTGGCCTGGCCTATGTCGTCGTCCAGCACCTCGCGCCGGCCGAAAATACCTTGCTGTCGGAGTTGTTGCAACGGGTCACCTCATTGACCGTGCATGAGGCGCGCCAGGGCGAGTGGATCAAACCGAACTGCGTTTATGTGATCCCGCCGAACACCGAGATTCGGGTGGTCGCAGATCGCCTGCAGTTGGCCGAACCGACCGAGCCGAGGGGCTTGCGGCTGCCGATCGACGTGCTGTTTTCTTCCCTGGCCACTGCGCGCGGAGCGAATGCGATTGCCGTGGTCTTGTCCGGCATGGGGTCGGACGGTACCGTGGGCCTGCAGGCGGTCAGGGCCGTCGGTGGCCTCACGGCTGTGCAGACTCCGGAGTCTGCACAGTTCGACTCCATGCCCAAGAGCGCAATCGCGGCCGGCTGCGCCGACATCGTGGACCTTGCCGAGGCGTTGCCGGCACGGATTCTGGACTACCTCGGTCAGATACGAAATCGTGCTCTGATCGATTCGGATCCGAACCTGACAACATCGCGGCAGGATGCGCTGCGGTCGATCATCGGGTTGTTGCAGCAGCGTACCGGACATGATTTTTCCCTGTACCGCTCCAGTAGCCTGCATCGTCGGATCGAACGCCGATTGGCCATTCACGGACTGGGCGGGCTGACCGAATACGCCAGCCTGATTGCCCGGAATCCGCAAGAAGCGGATTTGCTGTTCAATGAAATTCTGATCGGCGTGACCGAATTTTTCCGCGACCCCAAGGTCTGGGCACATCTGTCCGATACCGCCATACCGGAACTTCTGGCCAGGGATGCCACCGGTCCGGAGCTGCGTGTGTGGTGTGTCGGCTGCTCGACCGGGGAGGAAGCCTACTCTCTGGCCATAACCCTGATCGAAGCGATGGATCGCCAGTCGCGACATTTCGAATTGCAGGTCTTTGCCACCGACCTGAATCCGGATGCGATTGCCCGTGCGCGTCGCGGTGAGTTTCCGCTCACCATCGCCCCGAATGTCGGCGAACAGCGGCTGGCCCGATTCTTCGGCAAGCATGACACCTATTACCGGATCAACGATTCGATCCGAGACCGTGTGTTGTTCGCCCGCCACGACGTGATCCTGGACCCGCCGTTCACCAGACTCGACCTGATTTCCTGCCGCAATCTGCTGATCTATCTCGATCCTCGGCTCCAGCAGAGACTGTTACCCTTGTTTCATTACAGCCTGCGACCCGATGGCCTGTTGTTGCTGGGGAGCTCCGAATCCGTTGGTCGGCTCGCCCACCTGTTCGACCCGCTGGATCCCAGGCTGCGGCTGTTCCGGCGCCGGGGTGCCGCCTCCGGCAGGGGGGCCGACTTCCTGCTCAATTCCTATCCTCCGCTTTCGGGAGCAGCCATGGAACACGACGTGAGGAGGCTTGGCCGTTCCGGTCGATCCGACGACAGCCTGCAAGCAGCGGCCGACCGACTCCTGTTGCAGGTCTATGCGCCGGCGGCCGTGGTGGTCAACCGCGCCGCCGACATCGTCTATATCAGTGGCCGCACCGGAAAGTACCTGGAGCCCGCCGCCGGCAAGGCCAATTGGAACATTCACGCCATGGCCCGCGAGGAGCTCAGGGCCCCTCTGGCGTTGGCGATGAGGAAGGCGGCCGCCGACGATATTCCGGTCAACCTGCACGGGCTCGACATCGGTACCGACGGCAACGCGCAGCGGGTGGACCTGATCGTCCAGGCCTTGCACGAGCCGGCCAGCCTGCGCGGGCTGATGATCGTCGTGTTTCGTGATGCGACGGACTCGCTCGCGTCGGCCAAACCAGGCAAACGCAAGGGGTCGCGCGCCAGACCGGCCGATGTTCAACCGCATCTGGACGAGATCCAGGCCCTGCGCGAAGAGGCCCGGCTGTACCGGGAAGAGGCCGAGGCGGCACAGGAGGAACTACAGGCGACCAATGAAGAATTGCAGTCGGCCAACGAGGAGCTGACCACGTCGAAGGAAGAGTTGCAGTCCATGAACGAGGAACTGCAGACCATCAACAGCGAGCTGCAGACCAAGCTGGACGACCTCTTGCTGGCCCAGAGCGACATGCAGAACGTCCTCAACAGCGTCGAAATCGCCATCCTGTTTCTGGATCGGGACTCGAACGTGCGCCGATACACCGAGCGGGCCGCCAGCATCATCAATCTGCGCCCGGGCGATGTCGGCCGCCCATTGAGCGATCTCACGACCAGTCTCCAATACCCCGACCTACAGCACGATGTGGCAGAGACACTGCGCAATCTGCGGCCCTCGGACAAACAGATTCGTTCGTCGGGCCAACGCTGGTTTACCGTCAGGATCATGCCTTATCGGCGCCTGGATGACGTTATCGATGGGGTCGTGATCACCATGGTCGACATCACCGAAACCAAGCAGATCGAGCAGGCATTGCGCCACCCGAGCGGATGAGTGGCGGGTGGGGTCTCGGGCCGGCTCCCGCCCGGTCCGACGCGATGGCGGGCGGTTGCCTGGGCAGCTGCGCGCGCCGCAGCGCGGTGTAACTCAGGGGCCGGATCGGTCGCAAACGAGACGCGGCCTTATGTGCGCAAGCGAACGGAATGCGGCGATATCTTTCATTAATCTGCATTGCAAGCGTCGACATCGGTTTCGGCCCGGCTTGGAGTCCGCCATGAAGTCCACCCTGTTCGCGGGAATCGCGTTGATCGTTCTCGGCCTCATCGGCCTGGTCTACGGAAGCTTCGGTGAAACGCAGGCCAGCCAGAAGACCAGTTTTGGCCCTGTCACGGTTGCGGTCGCCGAGCAGCGCGCGGTCAATGTGCCTGCCTGGCTCGGTGGTGGCGCAATCGCGCTGGGCCTGGTGCTGGTCTTGACCCGGGAGAAAACCTGAGCGCGCCCCGCGTGCAGCCGATCTGCTTCCGGGCCGCGCGTCCGACCGAAAATTATCCGATCAAGAGGAGACGCCAACCATGGACCTGCCCATGGACCTGCACCCCACCCTTGCGCCGTTGATCGCGCTGTTTGCCGGAATCCTGTTCCTGATCGTTCCGCGCCTGCTCAATCGCGTCGTGGCGATCAACCCCATCGTCAGTAGTCCGCCTGTCCTGCTCGGAGCCGGGGCGTGCGGAAGGTCTGACCACGCAGAAGCGCTCGGCTTCGCTGGATGGCTGGCCGGAATGCGGACTCCCTTTCATTTCTCAAGTCGAGGTGCGTCATGAGTGTCGGCACGATTCTTCTCGTTATATTGATTCTGTTCCTGATCGGCGCGTTGCCAACCTGGGGCCACAGCCGTTCCTGGGGGTATGGCCCCAGTGGCGGACTGGGCCTGATCTTGCTCATCGTATTGATTCTGGTGTTGACCGGCCGCTTCTGACGCCGGCAAGCGTTTATGGGGCGGCACCCACTCAGTCTTTTCCAATTCAGGTATGAGCCTGGAGCGGGCGTGTTTTGGCTCGCACCGAGTCGATGGTGGATAGGATCTGCGAGTGTAGTCGGTGTGGTCTGGCAGTTGGCGTTTTGGATCAGGCGGAACGTCGCTTTGCCGG
>JAXMJH010000143.1:0-1815 GCA_034376725.1 Lysobacteraceae bacterium
CTGCAGCAGGCCGGGTTTGACCAGGTCGAGAAAGCCGCGCGCCGGTTCGCTGAGGTATTTCCCCTTGCGGCTGACTACGCCGTAGCTTCGCGGCGGAAAGAATGCCCCCATCTCGCGAACCGCCAGGCGCTCGCGGTCGGCCTCGGTCAGGCAGAAACTGGTGACGATGGAAATCCCCAGACCCATCGCCACGTATTGCTTGATGACTTCCCAGCCGCCGACCTCCAGCGCGACGGTGTAGGGCCCCCGGCGCTTCTGAAGCACCGCGTCGACCAGCCAATGCGCAGCCATCGGTTTTCGAGGTTATTTCCGGATGGCCGACCCTTGTACACACGGGTCTATTTTTCCTCGCCGGCCGTCCACTGCGCTCTGCTCGCCTCGACCAGTGCCGCCCAATCGTCGGGTGGATTGCCTCGCCCGAGCAGCTTCTCGAACACTACATAGGGGTCTGATTTGTTTCCCGCCGATCGCAAAGTCAGTTCGTCGTTGACCCAGGCGTAAACGATTACCTTGGCCTTCGAGTCATAGCGGAAAAACAAGCGAAACCGTCGACCGATCTTCGCCCGTCGCCAATGGCGGTACTCCGGGCCAAGGGTGTTGCCCTGTCGAAACTCGTCTCGTGCCGGATTGCTCGGCACGACCTCCATGATCAACCGGCTCAGCGCGCGAAACAGTTTGACGCTGGCGTTGCCTTCGAAACCGAGTGGGTCGTTGCGCTGCGCCCGCACCGTGGCCGCATGAAGCTTGCGCAATTGCTCGACCACGCCCTCGTGGAAAAGCAGTGTCCAGCCGTGACGCTGCATCAGAGGGCCACGTCTCCGTCGATCTCTTCATCGAAGTTCACGGCATGTTTGATGTTCGCCAACATGGCCTGGGTGAGCTCATCCGGCAGGGCGTGCAGACGCTGCCCCGTGCGGATGTCGGCCTCCAGCAACCCGAGGAATGCGCCGATCGCCGGGTCTTCGTGTTGGGACTCGGCGCGGGTGACCACGATACGACCCTTATGCAAGTCGAACGCTACCTTGCTGCCGGTATCCACGCCCAGCGCTTGCCGGACCGACTTGGGCAGGGTGATCTGTCCTTTGGACGTGACTGTGGCGAGTTCGTGGAGGTTGGACATGACTGCATCGTGATCCTGTGACAACAGCGCAATGGTAAGGAGCATTCCTTACGCGGTCAATGGCCAGCTGCGGAATCCACCCGCCGCCGACCTGCCGGGCCAGGCATGTTCCCGTCGGCTGTCCACGCGCCCAATGGCCGGTGTGATAGGCTTCCCGGATCATCCGTTTCCCGGAAATGAAGGGCCGCTGCATGTGGGAATCAGAGGCAGAGACAGAGGGCGAGTCATGACTGAAAACGTTGAAAATCTGATCCTCGAGCACCTGCGCGGAATCCGAACCGATGTCGGCTCGATGAAGGACGATGTGCGCGAACTCAAAGCGCGAATCACGACTTTGGAGGCCGGGCAGGCGACCATCATCCAGCATCTTGGCCATTTGGCCGGCACTGGCGCAGAACAACATGCGCGCTACGACCGGCTTGCAGAGCGTATCGAGCGCATCGAGCGGCGCCTGGAAATTACCCCCTGATTCCAGACAGGCGGATGCGGATCGGCACCGGCTGTCGATATTGGCGGGAGCACGCGCCCTACCATGTCCTCGCGGGTTCAGCGTCCCTCAGCGCTCCGAATGCCCCGGCTCGTCGTAGGCGCGGCCCTGCAGCAGGCCGGGTTTGACCAGGTCGAGAAAGCCGCGCGCCGGTTCGCTGAGGTATTTCCCCTTGCGGCTGACTACGCCGTAGCTTCGCGGCGGAAAG
>JAXMJH010000144.1:0-12606 GCA_034376725.1 Lysobacteraceae bacterium
GCACCTGCGTCGGCCGTCCGGGTGCGCCCAATGCGGTGCGCATCATCGCCATCGACGATGCCGCAATCGAAGACTGGCGCCAGGTCGAGCCGGTGCCGGCCGGGCAAATCGGCGAGATCACCGTCGCCGGCCCGACCGCGACCGACAGCTATTTCAACCGCCCCGAGGCCACCCGGCTGGCGAAGATTCGCGAGCCGCTCGACGATGGCGGGTACCGAATCGTGCACCGGATGGGCGATCTGGGATATTTCGACGCCGATGGCCGGCTGTGGTTTTGCGGCCGCAAGGGCCAGCGCGTGGAAACCGCTCGCGGGCCGCTGTACACCGAGCAGGTGGAGCCGGTGTTCAACGTTCATCCCGATGTGCGTCGGACGGCGCTGGTTGGCGTCGGCGCGCACGGCGAGCAGCGCCCGGTGCTGTGCGTCGAACTGTATCGCAGCGGCGATGCCGCGCATCGGGCGCGCATCGCCGGGCAGCTCAAGGCGCTGGCCGAAGGACACCGGCACGCCGCGTCGATCGATACCATCCTGTTCCACCCCGGATTCCCGGTCGACATCCGCCACAACGCCAAGATCGGTCGGGAGCAATTGGCCGCCTGGGCCGGACACACGCTTGGCCGGGCCGGATCGGCAAGCGCGTGAATCCAGCGCCATGGCTCGCCCCGACGCAGTGCGGCTGGTAATGGCTCGGCCGGCACAGCGATCCGAAAAACGGCATAGTTTCCGATCCGGCGATGCGCGCCGGAATCGACGCAATGGAGGATGATTCGATGAAAGTGCTGGTCACCGGCGGAGGCGGATTTCTCGGGCAGGCAGTCTGCCGGCGGCTGCGCGAGCGCTGCTATGAGGTGCTGAGCTATCAGCGCGGCCACTATCCGGAGCTGGCGGCCCTGGGCGTGATCGAAGTGCGCGGTGATCTGGCCGATGCCGATGCAGTGCGGGCGGCGGCGGTGGGCTGCGAGGCGGTGTTTCACATCGGCGCCAAGGCGGGCGCCTGGGGCGCATATCAGGACTATCACCGGGCCAATGTGCTGGGCACCGAAGCGGTGCTGGCGGCCTGCCGGGCGCACGGGATCCAGCGCCTGGTCTACACCTCGACGCCCAGCGTCACCCATCGCGCAACGCATCCGGTCGAGGGCGGCAACGAGGCCGACACGCCCTACGGCGAAGGCTTCAAGGCGCATTACCCGACCACCAAGACCATTGCCGAAAAGACTGTTCTGGCGGCCAATGACGCCACGCTGGCGACGATGGCGCTGCGTCCGCGACTGATCTGGGGCCCGGGCGACAACCAGTTGCTGCCACGGCTGGTGTCCCGCGCCAGGGCCGGGCGCCTGCGCTTCGTCGATGGCGGCCACAACCGGATCGATACCACCTATATCGACAACGCCGCCCAGGCGCATCTGGATGCCTTCGATCATCTCTGGCCGGGCAGCGCCTGCGCCGGCAGGGCGTATTTCATTTCCAACGGCGAGCCCCGGCCGCTGCACCAGGTGGTCAACGGCCTGCTGGATGCCGCCGGGGCGCCGACCGTGCACAAGAGCATTCCGTTCCGGCTGGCGTACACGCTGGGTGCCGTGCTGGAGGGTGTGTGGTTGGTCCTGCGCCTGTCCGGCGAGCCACCGATGACCCGATTTCTGACCGAGCAGCTGGTTACCCCGCACTGGTACGACATCTCCGCCGCCGAGCGCGATTTCGCTTACCGCCCAGGAGTCACCATCGATGAAGGGCTGGCCCGGCTGAAGGCGGATTTCCGCAACGCCGGCACGGGCTGACGGCGCGCTGCCGGTAGAATGCCGGGATGACTTCGCCACATCCGTTGGACTCGATCAAACCGCTGGCTGGCAAGGCGCTGGAGACCGCGCTCAATCGCGTGCTCGCGCTGGACGCCGACACCCGCGCCGACCTGGCTGCGCTGGACGGCAGGCGCATCGAACTGGCGCTCAGCGCACCAGCGCTGGCGCTGGCGATCACCGTGCAGGACGCGTCGTTGCGCGTCGGTCCGGCCAATGCCAGTGACGCGTCGCCGCCCGACCTGTCCTTGCGCGGCACGTTGGGCGCACTGCTCGGCCAACTGCCGTTTTTCGCCGATTCCGGCGCCGCGCCGGGTGGCCGCGTCCACGTCAGTGGCGATGCCGAGCTGGCCCAGCGGCTCCAGAAAATGGCGCGCGGGTTCGCGCCGGACTGGGGTAAACCGTTCGCCGATGCGTTCGGCGATGTGTGGGGCGGACTGATGGCCAAGGGTGTGCAGCAGGCATTTTCGGCTGGCATTGGCAGCGCACGAACGTTTGCCCGTGACGCCGCCGATTACCTGACCGAAGAATCCCGCGACATCGCATCCCGGGTCGAGCTGGATGCCTTTCACGATGATGTCGATGCGCTGCGCGACGATGTCGAGCGTCTCGCCGTGCGCCTGGAACGCTTGAGTCGCGGCGTGCCGGAGACCAGCCGATGAACGCCGTACTGCGCAGCGCCCGCATCTTTCGCGTGCTGTTGCGCTATCGGCTGGATTCGCTGCTCGACGAAACCCGCCTCGCCCGTTACGCCGCGCTGCTCAAGCCTTTCGTGCCGCGCGCCAGCGCCGAGATCGCCGCACTCAATCGCGGCGCACGGCTGCGACTGGCGCTGCAGGAGCTCGGCCCGATCTTCGTCAAGTTCGGCCAGATCCTGTCGACCCGGCGCGACCTGCTGCCGCTGGATCTGGCCGAGGAACTGTCGCTGCTCCAGGATCATGTCCAGCCATTCCCGGGCGAACAGGCGCAGGCCATCATCGAGCAACAGCTCGGTGCACCGATTGCCGATCGATTTGCCGAGTTCGACATCACGCCACTGGCATCCGCCTCGATCGCCCAGGTGCACGCCGCCCGGCTGCACGGGCGGGACGGGCAGCCCGGCCGCGAGGTGGTCATCAAGGTGCTGCGACCCGGTGTGCGCCGACAGATCAGTGCCGATTTGAGTCTGCTCAGGGCACTCGCCCAGGTGGCCGCGCGGACCCATCCGCGCGCCGACAAGATCCGCCCGATGGATGTAGTGGCCGAGATCGAGCACACGCTCTCGGCCGAGCTCGACCTGCAGCGCGAGGGCGCCAACGCCAGCCTGCTGCGCCGCAACTGGCTGGCCTCGGAAGACCTCTACGTGCCCGAGGTGTTCTGGGATTTCAGCGCCGAGAGGGTACTCACGCTGGAGCGGCTGCGCGGCATTCCTTCCGACGATATCGCGGCCATCGACGCGGCCGGCATCGACCGGCGCAAGCTGGCTGCCAAGGGCGTGCGGGTGTTCTACACCCAGGTGTTTCGCGACAACTTCTTTCATGCCGATGCCCATGCCGGCAACATCTGGGTCGACTCCGACCCGGCCCGACGCGACAACCCGCGTTTCATCGCGCTGGATTTCGGCATCATGGGCCAACTGCCGGTGGCCGATCAGTACTACCTGGCGGAAAACTTCATGGCCATGTTCGGCCGCGATTACCGGCGGATCGCCGAGCTGCACGTCGAAGCCGGCTGGATGCCCTCGCACGTGCGCATCGACGAACTCGAAGCCTCGGTGCGCGCCGTGTGCGAGCCTTACTTCACCCGGCCACTGGCCGAGATTTCTCTCGGCGAAGTGCTGGTCAAGCTGTTCCGCACCGCGCAGCAATACGAGCTCACCCTTCAGCCGCAGCTGATCCTGCTCCAGAAGACCCTGCTGAACATCGAGGGCATCGGCCGTCAGCTGGACCCGCAGCTGGATATCTGGGCGGTGGCGCATCCGGTGCTGGAATCGATTCTGCGCGAGCGCTACAGCCCGAGCCAGTTGCGCCGCGAGTTCCGCAAGCGTCTGCCCGAGCTGATGACCCACGCGCCGGACATGCCGCGCCTGGTGCGCGAGTGGCTGCTGCAACAAAGCTCGGGCCGGCACACCATTCGCATGCATTCGCAGGAGATTTCCGAACTGGTCGATGCCACCCGGCAGGGTCAGCGCAAAACCGTCTACGCCATCCTGGGCACCGGACTGCTGGTTGCGGCTGCCGTACTCTACGGGCTGGAGGCCGGTGGTCCCCGGCTGGTCGGCCTGCCGGCCGCCACCTGGGTGGCAGGCCTGGGCGCGCTGGGCGCCTTCATGGCCGCCTGGCCCCGGCACCGCTGAGCCGTGCCCGACCCGATACAAGTGCTGTACCGCGATGCCGCGCTCGCGGTGGTCGACAAGCCGGCCCGACTGATGATGCACGACAGCGCGCTGGCCCGCGGCGAGATCGATTTCGCCTTGGATCGGCTGCGCGAGCAGTTCGGCCAGAAGGTGTATTTCGCCCACCGTCTCGATCGCGCCACCAGCGGATGTCTGCTGCTGGCGTTCGATTCGGCAATCGCCGCCGAATTGGGCCGGGCGTTCATGGCCCGCGATGTCGAAAAGGATTACCTCGCCGTGTGTCGTGGCTGGCCTGCGCCACCGGAGGGCGTGATCGATCATGATCTGGATGGCGGGCCCGGCAAGCCGGTCAAGAAGCCGGCGCGAACCGACTACCGGGTGCTGGCGACCGGCGAACTTCCGGTGCCGTCCGGCGGCTTCGACAGCTCGCGGTTCGCATTGCTGCTGTGCCGGCCGCAGACCGGCCGGTTCCGCCAGATCCGTCGACATCTGCGTCACGCCGGTCACCATCTGATCGGCGACACCAGCCACGGCGACGGCCAGCGCAATCGCATCTTTCGCATGCAACTGGGCGTTCACCGCATGCTGCTGCACGCCTGGCGGCTGGCGTTCGACCACCCGGTCAGCGGGCAGCGCCTGACCCTGCTGGCGCCGCCCGACACTGCATGGCAGCGGGTGCTGGATCGCTTTGCCTGGACGCTGCCCGACGCGTGAAGCGCCGGGTTTTTGGAGGAACCTTTGCGCGCGGTTGTCGGCGCTGGAATCGTTGGGCAAACCAGAGCCAGGGCCTTCGCCGCCCGATGGGCAGCGGGGCTACGGAGGTTGCGTGAGCACAGCGACACCGGCAGCGACGCGCAGGCGTTTCAGCACGCTAGAATCTAGACCTCGCCAACCGACCGGACGCCGTGCTGCGGATCACCGACCATCTGTCCATTCCCGATGACGAACTCGTCGAACGCTTCGTGCGTTCGGCCGGGCCGGGCGGGCAGAACGTCAACAAGGTCGCCACGGCGGTCGAGCTGCGCTTCGATGTCGCTGGCTCGCCGTCTTTGCCGGAGCCGATCCGTCAGCGTCTGCTGGCGCGCCGCGACCGACGGCTAACCGACGACGGCGTGCTGGTACTGAACGCGCAACGCTACCGCAGCCAGGACCGCAATCGCGAGGATGCCCGCGCGCGCCTGGTGGCGTTCATCGAGTCCGGCCTTTCCGCGCCCAAGCCGCGGCTCGCCACCCGGCCCACCCGCGCTTCCAAGGTGCGTCGGCTGGAAGGCAAGCGCGTGCGCGCCAACGTCAAGCGTCAGCGCCGCTCGCCGACCGGAGACGACTGATGCGCCACCGGCAACCGCTGCAGGTGCATTTGCCCGAATGCACGCCACGAACGCACGGACCGGTCGCGCGCTGGATCGGGCGCAGCGTGCTGCGGCTCGGGGGTTGGCGCATCATCGGCGCCTTTCCGGCGCATCGCCGGCTGATGATTCTGGCCGCGCCGCATTCTTCCGGCTGGGATGCGGTCTGGGGCCTGGCCGCCAAGCTGGGCCTGGGCCTGGACATCAAGTTCATGGCCAAGGCAGAGCTGTTTCGCGGGCCTCTGGGCTGGTTGCTGACCTGGCTGGGCGGCATACCGACCGATCGTTCGGCACCCGGGGGACTGGTTGGCGAAATGACCCGGACCATGGCCGAGTCCGAAACACTCTGGCTGGTGGTTGCCCCGGAGGGCACACGCAAGCGGGTCGAGCGCTGGAAGTCGGGCTTCTGGCGCATCGCCCGGCCATCCGATGTTCCGGTGGTGTGCGCCTATTTCAACTATCCTGACCGGACGATTGGCGTCGGCGAGGTGTTCGAACTGAGCGAGGACATGCAGGCCGACATCGCGCGTATCCGGGCCTGGTATCGGCCCTGGGTCGGCAAGCACCGCGGTTGCGAATAGCCGCCGATGCGATACCGGTCTCCGATGAGCGGCGCGCGCGGGCGGATCAATGGGTAAAAAAGTTGTGAAATGTGAAGTGGTTCACGGATACTCTGTACCTCCCACGTGCGCAATCCACTTGCGCGGGGGCAAATCGAACACGGACAACAGGGGATCCGTATGCATGTTCTTATCACTGGCGGAGCGGGATTCATTGGCTCCCACCTCGTAGAGCGCCACCTCGCCAAGGGCGACCAGGTACACGTGGTGGACGATCTGTCCACCGGCACGCTGGACAACATCGCGCCGTTCATGGATCTGCCCAACTTCCGCTTCGACGAGGCGGACATGCTGACCTGGGAGGGCCTTTCCAGGGCCGCCGGCTGGGCCGACCGGATCTATCACATGGCCGCCGTGGTGGGCGTCTATCGCGTGCTGGCCGAGCCGACCAAGGTGCTGGCGGTCAACATCGCCGCCTGCGAGCGGTTGCTGCGCGCGGTCAACGATTCCGGCTGGAAGCCCCAGGTAGTGCTGGCCTCCAGTTCGGAGGTCTATGGCCACAATGAGGAATCCCTGCTGCACGAGGAAATGGATCTCAACGTCAGCACTCGCGTCGGTACCCGCTGGAACTACTCGGTCAGCAAGATCTGCGACGAGGCGCTGGGCCTGTCCTACGCTCGCCGGTTCCGGATTCCAGTCACCGTGGCGCGCTTTTTCAACACCGTCGGCCCGCGTCAGCGCGGCCGCTATGGCATGGTGGTACCGCGCTTCGTCGAGCAGGCGGTCGAAGGAAAACCGATCACCGTGTTCGGCGATGGCGTGCAGACGCGTTCGTTCTGCGATGTCCGCGACACCGTCGTGGCACTGGATGCGGTCGCCGATGAGGCCACCACCGACGGTCTGGTGGTCAACGTCGGCAACGACCGGGAAATTTCCATGAACGACCTGGCCGCGCTGATCAACGCGCGTGCCGGAGGGCGCTCGATCATCCAGCATCAGCCGTATCGCGAAGCGTATGGCGAGGACTTCGAGGACATCCGCCGCCGTCGGCCGGGACTTACCCGCCTGCGCACGTTGACCGGTTTCGAGCACAAGTTCACGCTCGAACAAACCATCGACGACTTGATCGCGTTGCGCCGCAAGGCCGACAAGGAGGTAGAGGATGGCCACGGCCCCGTGGTTCGTTCTTGGCCCCAACACGCTGCTTAGCCTTTACGGGCTGATCAGGGGTCCCGACCGAACCGTCCCGACACCCGCCGAGGACTGGCGACAGGCAGTCGTCGATGTCGTCATCCCGTGTTTTCGGGAGGAGGACAACATCGTCCTGTGCCTGGCATCGGTAGCCGCGCAGACCTTCAAGGTGCGCCAGGTGATTCTGGTCGACGACGGCAGCGGCGACCGCACGGTCGAGCGCGCCAGGACGTTCGCATCGCGGGCCGGATTGTCGCTGCTGATCATCCAGCGCGCCACTTCGATCGGCAAGACGCCGACCATCAAGCGGCAGGCGCGGGAGTTCGATCACGATGTCGAGTTCATCCTCGATGCCGACACGTTCCTTGAGGATGAACGCTACATCGAGCGCTGCGTGGAGGAGCTGTATCAGGGCATTGGCATCGCCAGCGCCTGCGGCACGATCCTGCCCATGCGCCAGCGCGACCGCGATGCCCTCGCGGCGCGTCCGGCCTTGACCGAGCACGTCAACGGCGACGGCTTCAAGGATCCGTTTCTGGAGAAGCGCCGTGGCCTCAAGGGCATCTGGTGGCGGCTCACCAATATTTACCGGGAAACCCTGTACCTGTTTCTGCAGCGATTCATCTATCGCGGACAGATGGTGTTTTGCGGCAGCATCACCAATCCGGTCGGCTGCGCGGTCGCCTACCGGCGCAAGTACATCGTCGACCTGTTCGACAAGTACGAGCCGTTGTTCGGCGATGATCTGACCAACTCGGAAGACATTTTCATCGGCTTCGCGCTCAACTCCGAGGGCTATCGCAATATTCAGCTCGATGACGTGGTGGCCCGTACCGAAGAGCCCGAAGCCGGGCGGGTGCCGCGCCAGCTCTACCTGTGGTCGTCGTCGTTCCTGCAGAGCTGCTACTACTTCGATCCGCTGCTGCGCAGCCCGTTCAAGAGCTTCCAGCGCTGGCGCAAGCGGCGGTTGGAAACGCATGGCGAGGCCGGGCACGAAATCCAGAACAAGCGCCTGATCAAGGAGCAGTACCGACAAGCGTTCGGCGAGCAGGTCACCATCGATATCGGCCGACCGGTCGGCTGGGTGATCCTGCTTTCGGCGATGGAAAAAATCGGTTTCCCGACCGCCCTGATCGTCCTGATCCTGATGGGCTGGTGGGAGCCTCTGGCGGTGACCATTCTGGCCGAGGCGATCATCTCGGTTGGCGTGCTGGTGGCGATATCCAAGGGTCATCGCATCCGCGCCTTCTTCAAGGCGCTGCTGGTGGCTCCCATTCGCTATCTGCTGCTGATCGCCGACATGGTCACCATCCTGCGTTTTGCCGGCGATTTGTGGATTACGGGTAACCGAAAATGGCGAAAATGATCGCTGTTCGACCGCTGATTCTTGCCATCGCGCTGGCTGCGCCGGCGCTCGGCTGGGCGCAGGACGTTCCCGATGCCGGCATTGCCGCAGAAATGCGCCAGGACTGGGCCGAGGCGACTGCCATCTATCGCGGCGCGCTCCAACAGCGGCCAGGCGATGCGGTGCTGTGGCAGCGGCTGGCGCAGGTGCAGGCGGCTGCAGGCGACACCGCCGGTGCGGCGGAATCATACGGCCAGGCCTCACGTCTGGCCGGCAACGATGCCAGCCTGCACTTCGAGCACTCCCGCGCCCTGGGCATGGCCGGCGATCTTCAGGGTGCGTTGGCCGCCAACGGCCGCGCGCTGGAAATCGATCCGGACAATGTTGATTACCTGTTGGCGCGCTCGCAGCTCGCCAGCTGGCTGGGCGATAGCCAGACCTCGAACGCCAGTCTGCAACGCGCCCTGGCCGCCGCGCCCGAACGCACCGAAGTGCTGGCCGATGTCGCCCGCACCAAGGCATGGACCGGTCAGCTCGATGAAGCCATCCTGCTGATGGACACCTATCTGGAATCGCACCCCGCCGATCGCGCTGCCGGACTCGACCTGGTGCGTTTTCATTCCTGGACCGGAGATTACGCGCGCACCATCAAAGAGCTCGATGCCTTCGAGGCGAGACTCGGCGCCGACGATGAATCTCGCGCGGTGCGCGCTTATGTTTTGGCCTGGGCCGGTCGGCGGCACGAGTCGCTGGCGCTGAACACACCGCTGCTGGACGCCAAGCCGGACGATTACCTGCTCAACTACGGTCAGGCCATTGCCCTGCGGCAGGGTCAGATGCCCGGCCGCGCGCGCGCCTATGTCGAGCGCGTCAAGCAGATTCAACCGGACAGCAAGGAAACCCACGATCTGGTTCGTTCGACACGCGTGGTGCTCGCCTCGAAGGTAATCGGCTGGTTCGATTTCTTCGAAGACAGCGACGATATCCGTACGCTCAATTACGGCGTCGATGGCCGCTGGGTGCGCAGCGACCAGTTGACCCTGCTGGCCGGTGTCGGCGAGCGCCGGGTGCGTGCGCCGATCGCCGGGCCGTTCGCGCCCGACAGCGGCGGCAACAATGTCCATGATCGCCGGCTGACCGTTGGCGCCCGCTACGCAATCGACGACGACTACGCGGTTACCGCGCGTGTCGGGGTGTCCGATCTCGACACCCAGGACAGCAAGGCGATCTATGCGCTGGAACTCGATGCCCTGACCAGCGACACGTTCTCCTTCCTGGTCGGCCTCGAGCGCGACCGGGTCACCGCTTCGCCGCGCTCGCTCGATCGCGACATCACCCGCACGGGCGCGTACACCCGAGTGAGGATCAGGCCCGACTTGCGAAATTCCATCGATATCGGTGGCGCCTTCAACGACCTGAGCGACGACAACGAAGGCGTGCACATCAACGGCGTGTGGCGCCGGGCAATGATTCGCACGCCAAACCTTCAGCTCGACGCCGGCCTGTCCGGCGAATGGATTCACTTCGAGCGCGACAACGACAACGGCTACTACTCGCCCGACAACTACCGACGGGTCGGTGCCCTGGTCGGAGCGTATGTTCCGTTGACCAGCGAATCCGGCCTGAGCGTGCAGTTGGGCCTTGGCATTCAGCGCGATGAAACTTTCGACGACTGGGAGCGCGCCAGCGACGTGTCGGTGGAATACACCAAGGGCATCTTCAGCGACTGGCAGTTGAAAGTGCGCGCCGGCTACGTCGAGCGGGTGCAGAATACCGGCGCGTTCGAGGGCGCCGCCTTCGGCGTAACTCTGGAGCGGCGTTTCTGAGTGTCCAGAGTCGCGCGGCGGCGCGGTCGCCCGAGCCCGTTTGCCGTGGCCGGCACTAGCGCTCCGGGCTCGTGAATCCCGCCAGCCTCGGCGTCGGCTCGCCGCGTCATCGCAACGACATTCAGGCCCTGCGAGGCCTGGCGGTGCTTCTGGTCCTGGTCTATCACTCCGGTGCCGGGATCGCAGTCGCCGGGTATCTTGGCGTCGATATCTTCTTCGTCATCTCCGGCTACCTGATCACCCGCATGGTGGCCGGGCAGATCGCGCGTGGAAGCTTTCGATTCACTGACTTCTACCTGCGTCGCGCCCGACGGCTGCTGCCGGCGGCCTATGTCACGCTGGTACTGACCACCATTGCGGCGGTCTATCTGCTCGACTACCGCGAATGGAACGATTTTGTGCTCCAGTTACTCGGAGCGCTCACGTTCACCGGCAACTTCGCGCTGTGGCAGCAGGCAGGCTATTTTTCCGGCGCCGCCGAGCTCAAGCCCCTACTGCACATCTGGTCGCTGGCGATCGAGGAGCAGTATTACCTGCTGTTGCCGCTGTTTCTGGTCTTCGTCGCACGCAGATTCTGGCTGGTGCTGACCGCAATCCTGGCCCTGGCCAGCCTGACGCTGCACATGCATTGGGCTGGCACCGACCCCGCGGCGGCGTTCTATCTGCTGCCCTCGCGGGGTTGGGAGCTCGCGGTCGGTTCGCTGCTGGCCCTGGCCGAGTTGCGCGGTCTGCGCCCCGGCCCGGGTGCCCGGCTGGCGTTCTGGCCGGCGCTGGTGGCGTTGACCGCGGTTCCGGTGTGGGGCAGCGGTCTGGCGGTGCCGTTCGACAATGCGCTGGTCTGCGCGGCCACAGCGGTAGTGATTTTCAGGCGTCACCCCGTCCTGGCGGCCGGGCGGGCGAATTTTCCGCTGGCCTGGATCGGCGATATTTCCTACTCGCTCTATCTTGTTCACTGGCCGGCGGTTGCGCTGGCCCGCAACGCACTCGCCGGCGATCCGGCCGGCGCCGACACGCTGGTATGGCTGTTGCCCGGTCTGGTGCTGGCGTCGATCCCGGTGGCCTGGCTGATGTACCGCTTCATAGAGCAGCCGGTGCGCCGGGCGCAGTTTCCGGTTACGCCGGGGCTTGCCGTGGGGGCATTCTCGGTCACCTTGCTGCTCGCCCTGTCTCCCGTGGTGATGATCAATTGGGTCAAGAGCCAGAACGCGCTGGCATTCAGCGGACTGCGTATCGACCGCAGCGACAACGTCGGGTTTCACAAGGACTGCGATTTCTACCAGCGCTTCGAGCCGCTGGAGATCTGCCGCAATTCCGACCGGCCGCAGATCATGGTCTGGGGCGACTCGTTCGCCATGCATCTGGTGCCGGGCATTGCGGCCAGCACGCACCGCGGCGTGATCCAGGCGACCAAGAGCAGTTGCGCCCCGCTGGCGGGTGTGGCGCAGATCGCCGAGGGCTTTCCCAGGCCTCTGGCGGAGGATTGCCTGTCGCTCAACCGTTCGGTGTTGGCCTTTCTGGCCGCCGACAGGCACATCGATACCGTGGTGCTGTCGAGCCCTTACTACCCTTACTTCGACACCGGCAACCGGCGCCTGCTGGTGGTCGGTGGCGACCGGTTGCGCGTCGAAGCCCCGTCCGTGGAACGTGCATTATCGGCCCAGATCGAGACCATCGCCGCGATACGTGCGCTGGGCAAGCGGGTGGTGGTGGTCGCCCCGCCACCGAGCAACGGCGTGGACTACACCCACTGCGCAGAGCGCAAGGCGCTGGCGCGCACGCTGGCCGCAGCGAGTCGAGATTGCGACATGCCGGCCGAGTCCTACCGGGACAGCAAACGCCAGGTGCTGGATTTCTTGCAGCGGCTGAGTCGGCAGGCCGATGTCGCGGTGCTCGATTTCGACAGTCTGCTGTGCGATTTCGACACCTGCCGAACCGCGCTCGACGGCGTGATGCTGTACCGCGACGAGGGGCATTTCTCGCCCGACGGCTCGCGCGCCGTGGCGAACCGGCTCAGGTTGGGCGACCGGCTGGTGGAGCTGGCCCGGTAGCCATGCCGGCGGCGCGGTTTGGCCTCAGCGCTCCGAATGCCCCGGCTCGTCGTAGGCGCGGCCCTGCAGCAGGCCGGGTTTGACCAGGTCGAGAAAGCCGCGCGCCGGTTCGCTGAGGTATTTCCCCTTGCGGCTGACTACGCCGTAGCTTCGCGGCGGAAAG
>JAXMJH010000145.1:0-49701 GCA_034376725.1 Lysobacteraceae bacterium
ACTGCCTTGCTGGCGCAATGCCGACAGGACGAACCGGAGGTCGATATCCGGTTGTATGAGGTGCCGCTGTCGCAGCAGATCAGGGGATTGCACGACGATCTCTACGACGTAGGATTCGCGCAGTCCGCCGAGGTGGGTGAAGGCATCCTGGCCGAAGCGGCCTGGAGCGATCCGCTGGTGGTCGCCGTACCCGCACGGCATCCACTGCTGACGTACAAACGCATTCCGCTGGACGAAGTGCTGCGCTATCCGCTGGTGATGTGCGATCCGCAGCTATGCGAAGGCTATGGCAGGCAGATTGCGCGCATTCTTCGCACAGTGGACGTGGAACCGCTTGTCGCGGAAGAAGTGGCGTCGCTGGACCTGATGCTGGCGCTGGTGGCAGCAGGGTATGCACTGGCGTTGGTCGGATCGTCGCAGGTCATCGCTTGCCGTAACGCCGACGTGATCGGCAGGCCCCTGGCGGGACGTTCTCCCATGCTGACCACCTATCTGCTGCGGCGGGATGTTGAGCCATCCGAAACCTTGAGTCGCTTCATTGATCGAGTCAGCCCGATTATCACGGACGCACCGCACACTCCCGAATCCACGAAGGAGATTAACTCATGAGAATACTCACTGCGCTTTCGCTCACATTGGTGATGACCGCTTGCGGCGAATCGGCACCGACGGAGACGGTCGAGTCATTGGTCGCCAATCCAGAACGCCTGAAGGAACTGCGCGAACAATGCCGCGCCGACCGCGCCAAGCTCGGCGACGAGTTGTGCAACGCGGTTGCCGAGGCCACGCGCCAGCGCTTCATGGGGGATGGCGACGTGCCCTATACGCCGCCGACGGAAGAACCGAAGTTCTGATTCAGCGCTTCGCGCAAAAGAATTTCATCCCATTGCTCCACACGCTGCAGCGCGCTGTCGTTCGCGGCGTTTCTCTTGTATGCGCCCCAGAGATAAATATTGCGTTTTCGCCTCGAATTGTGCCGATAACAGTCTTTGACCAGCACTGATCCGGCACCGAACCTGACACCTGCGGCACTCGCTTCGCCGCTCAACGTGCAGGAGCTATTCGGAGGCCGTAATGCAGGCAACAGGCGTGCTGTTTGGTCAGGTGCTGACGGTGTTCGGCATCGTGATTGCCGGCGTGTGGACCGCCACACAATGGACCGCAGCAGCCTTGGGCTACCAGCTACGCCTGGGCGCGCCTTGGTTCGACTTCTTCGGCACGCCGGTCTATCACCCGTGGCGGTTGTTCGAGTGGTGGTTCTTCTTCGACGCCTACGCGCCCGACATCTTCACCAAGGGCGGCGCCATCGCCGGTTCCAGCGGCTTGGTCGCGGTGGTGGTCGCCATCGGCATGTCGGTGTGGCGCTCGCGGCAATCGCGCCTGGTCACGACCTACGGGTCGGCGCGCTGGGCCGATGTCGCTGATATCCGCAAGGCCAGATTGGCCGGCCCGTCAGGTGTGTTCCTCGGCCTGCACGAAGGCCGCTATCTGCGCCACGACGGCCCTGAGCATGTACTGACGGTGGCACCCACGCGCTCGGGCAAGGGCGTGGGCCTAGTGGTGCCCACCTTGTTGAGCTGGCCCTTCTCAGTGGTGGTTCACGACATCAAGGGCGAGAACTGGCACCTGACCGCCGGCTGGCGCTCACGCTTCTCGCATTGCCTGCTGTTCAATCCGACCGACCCACGTTCCGCCGCCTACAATCCGCTGCTGGAAGTGCGGCGCGGCGCGCATGAAGTGCGCGACGTGCAGAACATCGCTGACATCCTGGTGGACCCCGAAGGCGCGCTGGAGCGGCGCAACCACTGGGAGAAGACTTCGCACGCGCTGCTGGTCGGCGCGATCCTGCATGTGCTCTACGCCGGCGAGGACAAGACGCTGCGCGGTGTGGCCAGCTTCCTCAGTGATCCCGCGTGCCCGTTCGAGGTGACGCTACACCGGATGATGACGACGAAACACCTGGGCGATGGCCCGCACCCCGTCGTTGCATCCGCCGCGCGCGAAGTCCTGAACAAGAGCGACAACGAGCGCTCCGGTGTGCTGTCCACCGCCATGTCGTTCCTGGGCCTGTATCGCGACCCCACGGTGGCCGAGGTTACGTCGCGCTGCGACTGGCGCATCGCCGACCTGATTGCCGCCGAGTCCCCGGTGTCGCTGTACCTGGTGGTGCCGCCGTCCGACATCAGCCGCACCAAGCCGCTCATTCGCCTGATCCTCAACCAGATCGGGCGGCGCCTCACCGAATCGCTCGACGGCTCCGATGGCATTCCCCGTCGCCGTGACCTCCTGCTGATGCTGGACGAGTTTGCCGCGCTCGGCCGGCTCGACTTCTTCGAGAGCGCCTTGGCCTTCATGGCCGGCTATGGCCTGCGCGCGTTCTTGATCGCGCAGTCACTCAACCAGATCGACAAGGCTTACGGGCAGAGCAATTCGATTCTCGACAACTGCCATGTGCGCGTGACGTTTGCGACCAACGACGAGCGCACGGCCAAGCGCATTTCCGAGACGCTGGGCACGTCCACCGAACTGCGCGCGCAACGCAACTATGCGGGCCATCGGCTCGCGCCGTGGCTGGGCCACTTGATGGTGTCGCGCCAAGAAACAGCGCGGCCCTTGCTCACGCCCGGTGAAGTGATGCAGCTCCCGCAGGACGAGGCGGTGGTGATGGTGTCCAGCGTCGCGCCGATCAAGGCGAAGAAGCTGCGCTACTACGCCGACGCCAACTTCAAACGTCGCGTGCTGCCGCCGCCCACGCTCGCGTCCGGGCGCTACGCCGATGCGCCGCCGTCACGGCCGGACGATTGGAGCAGTCTGATGATTCCCACCGTAGCTGCCGCGTCCGCCAATGCTGCGGGCCTCGCTGACATCACCACTGCCACCGACGAAGGAGGCCCGCGCCGCCAGCCCGAGCTGTCCGAAACCGTGGCCTACAGCACCGCACCCGAGCGCGCGGCCAGCGACCTGGCGCTGCTCGATGACGAAGACGACCTGCCGCTTCCTTTGCCGTCCCAGCTCGACCCGCGCTTGCAGCGCGCGGCGCGGCTGGCTGCCCTCGACCCTGACGACGGAATCCAACTATGAGCCAACTTCATTCCCGCCATCGCCTGAACCTGTTCATCGAACGCGACCACGCCAAGCGCCTGGACGAGCTGGCCGCGAAGAAAGGCGTGTCCAAGTCCTCCATCGTCGCGGCGGCGCTGGCGTCCTGGCTGTCGCCGGATGCGGCCGACCAACGCGAAGCCGCGATGGCCAAGCGCCTGGATCGACTGTCGCGCCAGTTCGAGAAGCTGGAGCGCGACCAGAACATCCTGATCGAGACGCTGGCGCTGTTCGTGCGCTACTACCTGACCGTCAGCACGCCGCTGCCGGAGGCGCATCAGGAAGCCGCGAAGGCACAGGGCAAGGCGCGCTTCGAGCAGTTCATCGAACAGCTTGGCCGGCACTTGCTGCGTGGGCGTAGCTTGGTGCGCGAGGTCTACGAGGAGATCCAGCCCGACACGCAGCGGCTGGACGAGACGGCGGCACTGGCCGAAGCGCAGGAACGTGCGCGGGAAGCTGCCGTATGAGTGCCATTCCGCAACAACCATCGTCCTCTGTCACTTCGCTGGATCGGCGCATTCGCATGCTGCGCACGGCGATGGGACCGCTGATCGCCGCCGCGCTGGAAGACCCGGACGTGGTGGAAGTGATGCTGAACCCGGACGGCACGCTGTGGATCGACCGCCTCTCCACGGGCCGCGCTGCCACCGGCGAGTCGCTGTCCGCCGCGGACGGCGAACGCATCATCCGCCTGGTCGCGGCGCATGTCGGCACAGAGGTGCATCGCGGCCGGCCCCTGCTGACCGCCGAGCTGCCGGAGACGGGCGAGCGCTTCGAGGGCATCTTGCCGCCAGCGGCGCCAGGGCCGGCCTTCGCCCTGCGCAAGCGCGCCGTCGGTGTGATCGGCCTGGCCGACTACGTGCGTGACGGCATTCTGAGTTCGGAACAGGCCGAGTTCCTGCGCCGCGCGGTGCGCGAGCGCCAGAACATCCTGATCGCCGGCGGTACCAGCACCGGCAAGACCACGCTCGCCAACGCGCTGCTGGCCGAGATCGCCAGCACTGGCGACCGCGTGCTGGTGCTGGAAGACACAGTGGAATTGCAGTGCGCGGCGCGCGACCACGTGCCGTTGCGCACCCGTGCAGGCGTGGTGTCCATGACCGAACTGGTGCGCGCCACGATGCGACTGCGGCCTGACCGCGTGATCGTCGGCGAGGTGCGCGGCGGCGAGGCCCTGGACCTCATCAAGGTGTGGGGCACCGGCCATCCTGGTGGCATCTCCACGATCCACGCGAGTTCCGCGCATGGCGCACTGCTGCGCCTTGAACAACTGATCCTCGAAGTCGCCCTGACGCCACCGCGCGCGCTGATCGCCGAGGCGGTGAACGTCATCGTCTTCATCGCCGGACGTGGACGCGCCCGCCAGGTCCAGACCGTCGCCCGCGTAACCGGCTTCGATGGTCAGGGCTACCAGCTCGACGGCGCGCTCGCGCCGCGTTCTTCCCCGTCCTCAACCCACCTTGGAGAACTGCCATGACGCCTGCTCACGTTTCCCATGATTCCCGCTTTTCCGTAAATCCGCTTTCCCTGCTCGCACGCTTGCGATGCCTGGCCTGGCCGGCGCAACAGGGGCTGCTGCTGGCGGTCGTGTTCCTGCTGGCGACCGGCACGGTGCAAGCGGCCGGTTCCAGCATGCCCTGGGAAGGGCCGCTGCAAGCCATCCTCGACTCGATCCAAGGGCCGGTGGCGCGCATCGTGGCGGTGATCATCATCATCGCCACTGGCCTGGCGCTGGCCTTTGGCGACACCAGCGGCGGCTTTCGCAAGCTGGTCCAGATCGTTTTCGGTCTGTCGATCGCGTTCGCGGCGTCCTCGTTCTTCCTGTCCTTTTTCAGCTTCTCCGGCGGGGCCGTCGTATGAGTGCGCCCGATGAGTTCGCCATCGGCTTCGAGGTGCCGTTGCACCGTTCGCTGACCGAAACCATCCTGCTGGGCGGTGCGCCACGCACCGTGGCGATTGCCAACGGCACGTTGGCCGCCGCTGTGGGGCTCGGCCTGCAACTGTGGATTCCGGGCCTGGTGATATGGATCGTCGGCCATTCGCTGGCGGTGTGGGGCGCGCGGCTGGACCCGCAGTTCATGCAGGTGTTCGCGCGGCACATCAAGCACAAGTCGCTGCTGGACGTGTGAGGACAACGCCATGTTGCATCTCGCCGAATACCGCCAGCGCCCCGCACTGCTCGCAGACTGGTTGCCATGGGCCGGGCTGGTGGCGCCTGGCGTCGTGCTCAACAAGGACGGTTCGTTCCAGAAGACTGCGCGCTTTCGTGGGCCGGACCTGGACAGCGCAACGCAGAGTGAGCTGATCGCCACGTCGGCGCGGCTCAACAACGCGCTGCGCCGCTTGGGATCAGGCTGGGCCTTGTTCGTGGAGGCCGAACGGCTGCCAGCGGCCAACTATCCGCAGTCCGAGTTTCCTGAACCGCTGTCGTGGCTGATGGACGAGGAACGCCGCGCGGCCTTCGAGGAAGACCAGAGCCACTTCGAGAGCCGCTATCACCTGACGCTGGTGTGCCTGCCGCCGGAGGAATCCCGCGCACGTGCGGCGAAGCTACTGTACGAGAACACGTCGCAACGTGGCGTGGATTGGCATGAACGCCTGACGGCCTTCATCGCGGAGACGGATCGTTGCTTCGACCTGCTCGACGGCGTGATGCCGGAAATTTCCTGGCTCGACGACAGCGAGACGCTGACCTACCTGCACGCCACCATCTCCACTCGGCGTTATCGCGTGGCCGTTCCAGAGCATCCGTTCCACCTCGATGCGCTGCTGACCGACTGCCCGCTGACCGGCGGGCTGGCGCCAATGCTGGGCGATGCGCACCTGCGCGTGGCCTCGGTGCGCGGCTTCCCGACCTCGACCTGGCCGGGGCTGCTCGATGACTTGAACCGACTCGGCTTCGCCTATCGCTGGAGCACGCGCTTCCTGTGCATGGACAAGGCCGAAGCGGAAAAGGAACTCGGCCGCCTGCGCCGCCAGTGGTTCTCCAAGCGCAAGAACGTCGCCGCGCTGCTGCGCGAGACGATCTTTCAGCAGGAAAGCCCGTTGGTCGATACGGACGCATCGAACAAGGCGGTGGATGCCGATGCGGCCCTGCAGGAGCTTGGCAGCGATCAGGTCGCCTTCGGTTATGTCACCGCTACCGTGACCGTATTCGACACCGATGCCGGCGCGGCCGACGAGAAGCTCCGCATGATCGAGCGCGTCATCCAAGGCCGAGGTTTCGTCACGATCCCGGAAACGCTCAACGCCGTGGAGGCGTGGTTGTCCTCGATTCCGGGCAACGCCTACGCGAATGTGCGCCAGCCCATCGTCTCGACGCTGAACCTCGCGCATCTGATGCCGGTGTCGGCAGTGTGGGCCGGGCCGGAGAGGAACGCGCACCTCGACGGACCGCCCCTGATCGTTACACGCACCGATGGCGCGACACCGTTCCGGCTGGTGACGCACATCGGCGATGTCGGCCACACCCTAATCGTTGGACCGACCGGCATGGGCAAGTCCGTGCTGCTCGCTACCCTGGCGATGCAGTTCCGCCGCTATCCAGGCTCGCGCATCTTCGCCTTCGACATGGGCCGCTCGATGCGCGCCACCATCCTGGGCCTGGGCGGCGAGCACTACGATCTCGGCACGGACGGCGACATCTCGTTCCAGCCGCTCGCGCGCATCGACCAGGAGAGCTACCGCACCTGGACCGCCGAATGGCTCGAAGGCCGGATGCTGCGAGAAGGCGCGACCATCGGCCCCGACGAGAAGGCGGCTATCTGGTCGGCGCTGGAAAGCCTTGCAGGCGCGCCGGTGGAGCAGCGCACGCTGACCGGCTTCTCCGTGCTGTTGCAGAACAACGCACTGCGCCAGGCGCTGGCACCTTACGTGCTCGGCGGCGCCCACGGCAGTTTGCTCGATGCCGACCGCGACCGGCTGGGCGCGGCCGACGTGCAGAGCTTCGAGATGGAGGAGCTGATGGCGAGCCGTGCTGCTGTGCTGGCGGTGCTCGGTTATTTGTTTGCCCGCTTCGACGAGCGTTTTGATGGCGCGCCCACGCTCTTGATCCTCGACGAAGCCTGGCTGTTCCTCGACGACCCGGTGTTCGCCGCGCGCATCCGCCAGTGGCTGAAGACGCTGCGCAAGAAAAACGTGTCGGTGATCTTCGCCACGCAGTCGCTGGCCGACATCAAGGACTCCAGCATCGCACCGGCCATCGCGGAGAGCTGCGCGAGCCGCATCTTCCTGCCCAACCCGCAGGCCACTGAGCCGCAAATCCGCACGATCTACGAAGGCTTCGGGCTCAACACCCGCCAGATCGAGATCGTCGCTACTGCGCAGCCGAAGCGCGATTACTACTACCAGTCGCGGCTGGGCAATCGCCTGTTCGATCTCGACCTGGGGCCGGTCGCACTGGCCTTCGCCGGCGCCTCGACGCCGCAGGACCAACGCGACATCGATGCGGTGGAGGCAGCGGCTTCTTCTTCCAGCTTCGCAGCCGCCTGGCTGCGCCATTGCGGTCTGGACTGGGCGGCCGACCTGCTGCCGTCCGCGCCTGCCACTTCCAACCCACCATAGGAGAACCCGTCATGAAGAGAACACTGCTTGCGACCGTTGCTGCCGCTCTGTTTTGCACACTGCCTGCCGCTCAGGCGCAGTGGGCGGTGATTGACCCGACCAACCTGGTGCAGAACACGCTGACCGCGATCCGCACGCTGGAGCAGATCAACAACCAGGTGCGGCAGCTTCAGAACGAAGCGCAGATGCTCATCAACCAGGCGCGCAATCTGACGAGCCTCGACTACAACGTGGTCAACCGGCTGCGCTCGACGTTGGCGACCACCGAACGCCTGATCGCTGAGGCGCAGGGCCTGGCCTATGACGTGGCGAGCATGGACCGGGAGTTCGCCCGGCTTTACCCGCAGGAGTATGCCGCCAACGTCAGCGGCGACCGCATGGCGCAGGACGCGCGTGAGCGCTGGCGCCACACGCTCGACGGCCTGCACACCGCGATGCGAATGCAGGCACAAGTGTCACAGAACCTCGGTGAAGACGAAGGCGTGCTGGCCGATCTGGTGGGCCAGAGCCAGTCGGCCACCGGCGCGCTGCAGGCAGCGCAGGCGACCAACCAGTTGCTGGCCTTGCAGGCCAAGCAAACGATCCAGTCCCAGCAGCTCCAGTTGACGCAGGACCGCGCTGCGTCGCTGGAACTGGCGCGGCAGGCGGCGGCCACTGAGCGCGCCCGCGAAGTGCGGCGGCGATTTCACGGCGAGGGCACGCCCTACACGCCGCAGCCCGTGCCGTTCTACGGCGGCGACTGAGGGCACGCGCCATGAACGACATCTCGGTGATCGACCGCTTCCTCATCGTCTTCTCCACCTACATCGACTCGGGCTTCGGTCTGCTGGGCGGCGAGGTGGCGTTCCTCACCGCCACCTTGATCGTGATCGACATGACCATCGCGGGCCTCTATTGGGCGATGAGTCACGCCACCGGTCAGGGCGAGGACGTGATCGCCAAGCTGATCCGCAAGGTGCTCTACATCGGCGCTTTCGCCTACATCATCGGCAACTTCAACTGGCTGGCGAGCATCTTGTTCCGCTCGTTCGCGGGGCTGGGTTTGATGGCGTCGGGCTCTACGATCTCGCAGGCCGAGTTTCTGCAACCCGGTCGGCTGGCCAAGGTGGGCGTCGATGCCGCCGCGCCGATCCTCGAACAGATCAGCGACATGGCGGGCTTCCCCGAGGTGTTCGTGAACATGACCCCCATAGTGGTTCTGTTCCTGGCCTGGCTGGTGGTGATCGTCACGTTCTTCGTGCTGGCGATCCAGCTTTTCATCACGCTGATCGAGTTCAAGCTGACAACGCTCGCCGGCTTCGTGCTGGTGCCGTTCGCGCTGTGGAACAAGACCGCATTCCTGGCCGAGAAGGTGCTGGGCAACGTGGTGTCCTCCGGCATCAAGGTGCTGGTGCTGGCGGTGATCGTCGGCATCGGCGCCGGCCTGTTCGCCGAATTTCAGGTCGCGCCGGATGAACCCTCCATCGACCACGCGCTGGTCATCATGCTGGCGTCCCTCTCGCTGCTGGCGCTCGGGATCTTCGGGCCGGGTATTGCTACCGGCCTGGTGTCCGGCTCGCCGCAGCTCGGCGCCGGTGCGATGGCGGGTGCCACGCTCGGCGCGGCCGGTACGGCTGTCGCGGTGGGCGCGGTGGCCACGGGTGTGGGTGGTGCCGTCGCGGCCGGTGCGCGCATGACGCCCGGCGCTGCCCGCATGGCCGTCGGCGGCGCACGTTCGATGGCATCGACCGCCAGCAGCGCCAAGTCCGCCTTCCAGGCAGGTTCAGCCGGTGCTGGCGGTGGCCTCAGGGGTGCGGCGATGGGTCTCGGTAACATCGCCCGGACCGGCGCGCAGTCGGTCGGACAGCACGTGGCCGCCGGTGCGCATTCGCTGAAGACGCGTGCCGCTGCTGCCATCAATCCCGATGCTTCCACAGGCAACGCTGCTACCGGCTCGCCCGCTCAGGGCGGCACGGAGGCCGCGACCGCCAACACCGGACAACCCGCGTGGGCCAGCCGCCTGCAACGCCGCCAGCAGCTCACCCATGCCGCTACCACCGTCGCACACACGCTGCGCGGCGGCGACGGCGGCGGCTCGGGGAGCGGTCCCAGCCTGCGCGACCCATCGAACTCATAAGGAGAACCTGCCATGCGATTCAAACGACCGCAGGTGCGCTACGCCGACACACCGCAGCCGGCCACGCCGTACCAGGCCGCCGAACAGGTATGGGACGAGCGCATCGGCTCGGCCCGTTCACAAGCGAAGAACTGGCGGCTGATGGCCTTTGGCTGCCTCACACTCGCATTGCTGATGGCCGGCGGCCTTGTGTGGCGCTCAGCGCAGTCCATCGTCACGCCCTACGTGGTGGAGGTGGACCATGGCGGACAGGTGCGCGCCGTTGGCGAGGCCGCCACGCCGTACCGGCCCAACGATGCGCAGGCCGCGCATCACCTCGCGCGCTTCGTCACGCTGGTGCGCTCGCTGTCCATCGACCCGATCGTGGTGCGGCAGAACTGGCTGGATGCCTACGACTACACCACCGACCGCGGCGCAGCCGTGCTCAACGACTACGCGCGCGTCAACGATCCCTTCGCGCGCATTGGCCGGGAAACGGTGACGGTTCAGGTCAATAGCGTCGTGCGCGCGAGCGATGCGTCGTTCCAGGTGCGGTGGACGGAGCGCCGCTACGTCAACGGCGCAGCGGCAGGACTGGAGCGTTGGACGGCGGTGGTCTCGATCGTGCTGCAAGCGCCGCGCACCGAGGAGCGGCTGCGGCGCAATCCCTTGGGTATCTACATCAACGGCTTGTCGTGGAGCCGGGAACTCGACTCGATCGAAGGAGACAGGCCATGAAACCGTCTTTACGCTTTTACGCTGTTGTACTGATTGCCGTCACGCTGGCGGGCTGCGCCACGCCGCGCAAGCCGCCGACCATCACGCTCGACGAGCCAGTGCAGGCGCAGCCCCTGCCCGAACCGCCCCTGCCGGTGGAAGTAGTCGCGGTGCCGGAGCCCTTGCCGCTGCCGGGACAGTTGATGCCGCTGCCGGTGCAGGACGAGACGCCGCCGACGCCCGAGCCGGAAGACTCGCGCGAGCGCGTATCCCTCGCCAACGCGGAAGCACGCATGGCGCCCACACGCGAAGGCTACATCAACGCGATTCAGGTCTGGCCCTTCACCGACGGCGCGCTCTATCAGGTCTATACCAGTCCGGGCCGCGTAACGATGATCGCCTTGCAGCCCGGCGAGGAACTGGTGACGGTCGCCGCCGGCGACACGGTACGCTGGATCGTCGGCGACACCTCCAGCGGCGGCGGTGACGAGTTGCGCGTCAACGTGCTGGTGAAGCCCACCCGCACCGGACTGAAGACCAACCTGGTCATCACCACCAGCCGCAGGACGTACCTGATCGAGCTGACCTCGACCGAGAGGGCGTGGATGGCGTCGGTGTCCTGGGACTATCCGCGCGACCGTATGCTCGCCTTGCAACGACAGTCACAGGCGGCGCAAAGCACCGCGCCGGTCGATACCGGCCTGACGCTGGAGAACATCCGCTTCCGCTACGCGATCAGCGGCAGCAATCCGCCTTGGAAGCCGCTGCGCGCTTTCGATGACAGCGAGAAGGTCTACATCCAGTTCCCGGCCGGCATCGCGCAGGGTGAATTACCGCCGCTGTTCGTGATCGGCGCGCAGGGCGACGGCCAGCTCGTGAACTACCGCTTCCGCGCGCCGTACTACATCGTGGACCGGTTGTTCGGCGCCGCCGAACTGCGCCTGGGCGGTGACAAGAGCGACGTGGTGCGCATCGAGCGCACGGATGGCGTCGCGCGGAGGAACTGACCATGAGCCAAGACGATTCCCCGGACATGCCTGGCGCCGCACCGAAGCTGGCACCGGAACAAGTCGCTCTGCGGGCGCAGCCGCGTCCGGTCACGCGGTTGAACCGGCGCATGCTGGCGATTCTGGTCGGCAGCGTGGCCACCGCAGTATTGGGCGCAACGCTCTGGTCGCTGCAAGCGCCGCAGCGCCGTGGCGCAGGCGAACCGGCCGAGCTGTACAACGTCGATCGCGTGTCGCGCTCCGAAGGGCTGGCGCAGTTGCCCGCCGACTATTCGCAACTACCGCCGACCTTGCCATCGCTGCCGCAGGAGCTGGGCGAACCGTTGCCCGGCGACCTCGGCGCGCCGATCCTTCGCGCCGAGCAGCGGGCGCTGGATTACTCACAACCGGGCTATGACCCGGCAGAGGCCGAGCGCCTGGCGCGGCTCAAGGAGGCCGAGGAAGCGGCGGCTTCGTCCGTGTTCTTCAGCACGGGCGGACAGCGCGCCACCGTAGCCTCTCCCACTCAGAACCTGGCAGGGCCGCCACCGCTGACCGGACTGACTGGCTTCGACCCGCTGGCCGCCGGGCCGGCTTCGACGGCTGCGCAGCCTGCCGATCCTACTGCCGTGCAGAACCGGCAGGACCAGAAGGAAGCGTTTCTGAGCAATGCCGGTTCTGCGCAAACCCGTAATTCCGGCAACTTGCAACTGCCGGCCTCACCGTACCAAGTGATGGCTGGCACGGTGATCGCGGGCGCACTGGTGACGGGCACCAAATCCGATCTGCCGGGCGACGTGATCGCCATGGTGACCGAGCCGGTCTATGACACGGCCACCGGCCACCATCTTCTGATCCCGCAGGGCTCGCGCATCCTGGGCCGCTACAACAGCCAGGTCAGCTACGGGCAGACCCGAATCCAGATAATGTGGCACCGGCTGATCCTACCGGACACTTCATCAAGCCAGCTCGACAATCTCGTGGGCACCGACCCGGCCGGCTACGCGGGCCTAGAGGATGGTGTCGATTGGCATTGGGACCGGGTCTTCGCTGGCGCAGTGCTGACTACTCTGCTGGGTGTCGGCGCCGAGCTGGCCGCTCCGGAGAATCGCCAGGACGGCGATCGCGTCATCGTCGCCGGCCGCGACAGCGTGCAGGACAGTGTGAACCAGATCGGTCAGGAAATGACCCGCCGCAACATGAACATCCAGCCCACGCTGACGGCTCGCCCCGGCCTGCCGGTGCGCATCATCGTCAACCGGGATCTGGTGCTGCGGCCGTACCAGCCGTTGTTCTTCCAGAGAGGATCATCGCAATGAACACGAACAAACTGCGGCTCGGCCCATTGCCCAAGAGTGAGACCGTCAAGCTGACATTCGCGTGTCCGGCCAGCCTGAAGACTGACCTTGACCGCTACGCCACGCTGCATGCGCAGACCTACGGCGAGGCGGTCGATGCGGTGACGCTGATCCCGCACATGCTGGAAGCGTTCATCGCACGGGATCGGGGATTCAGGAAAGGGATGACCGCGAAAGCGCCACCAGCGCCCCGGCGCGACGCGCCGCCGACATAGGCGTGCCTCACATCGGCGGCAACTCACGAAGGCGCAGGTCAGTGACCTGCGCCTTTGCTTTATGGGCTATGGCTCGCGGGAACCTTGTCATATTATTTGCACGGACATTGCAGGACGCTTGCTCGGCTACGCCGAGAGCCGCTACCGCCGCGCTCCTATGTGACTCCCAGCTTGCAAGAGTAGGTACGTGCTAGAAGCTGGCATAGAAGCCAAAATCCTTGTCCCATATAGACTTAGGTGTTTTGCCTGCCAGCAGAGAATTCTTGACAGGCGACATTTTTTATTCGGCTTCCCCTTCGCCGCTGGCCATGAGAAAGCTCTCGCGATACGAGGCCGCGATCGAGTGGGCGTAATAGAAAAACAGCCCCATCAATTCGCTGGTGGACATTTGTCCTTCTCGGGCGGCCTGGATGGCGGCATCGAGATGCTGGGTGACCGCCTCGGTGGGGTTGATTTCCTCGCCGTCGTTGTCGGTGATAACGGTGTCGCTCATAAGTGGATTCCTTATGCGCCGGGAACGGGCCACGGCATGGTTGGTATGGATGAGGGGCAGAAAAAACGGGGCCAGACCGAAATCTGACCCCGTGAAATGATACCTGTATCAGTTGCCGGGCCGCCCTCTGCTCGGACGGCCCGACATGTGTCAACGGATCAGTTGAACGGCGCGTTGCCCGGGGGCGGCGGATTGAGGCCGGTCGGGTTGGCCGGGTTCCGGTTGAAGCCAACGTCCGGAATCGTCCAGTTGATGTTGCCGAAGTTCGGCTGGGTCGGATCGCCCAGTTCGATGGTGTTCAGACGCGGCGGCCACAGCAGGTAGTTGCGGAAGCTGTAAACCGTGATGCCGTCGGCACGCACCGTACGACCGTAGGACGTACCGTGCACGCGACCATAGAAGTTCGGCGCGCCGAACGACATCTGGCCGTCGAGCTCGGGGTTGCTCGGGTCGGGGAAGCCGGAGATGTTGCCGGTCGAGTCGAACAGGCCGATACCGGTTCCGCTGTCCATGTCGGCGCGGGCATTGATTTCCGCGCTGGCAGGGTTCGGATGCAGATCGCACGGGAAAGTCTCGGGCACGCCGTCGGACGGACGGAACGAGGTCGGCACTTCGGACTGATAGTGCAGCGGCACGGTGTCGTCCTGGCCGAACAGCAGATCGTAGTTGCCCCAGAAGAAGTCGGTGCCGCGGTTGTGCCAGCCGATCGGCCAGCCCGGACGGGCGGCAGGACGGTAATCGCCACCGGGATTGGCGGCGGTGTTGATGTTCTGCACGGCATCCAGGCGAACTTCGGTGTACGGGTCGAGCGCATCGACGTCGATACCGACGATCGGCGCAACACGCCGCCACCACTGGCCCCACTTCGGACCCTGGCCGTTCGGCGCCAGCGTCGTTCCGCCCCACATGCCACGTTTGCTGGGGCTTGGCGGGGTGGTGCCGCTGAGCGGCGGCAGCGGGTGGTCGGGAGTGGAGAAGTAGCGCTCGCCGCGGGCAACGGCCTGGATATCGCGGAGGACATCCATCGGCTCGACCACGCCGCCCCAGATGCCGCCGTCACGCACCTTGCCCGGCCACTCTTCATCGTTGCTGCCGGTGGTGCGGGTAGCTACGCCGTTGACGACCTGACCACCGGCCATGTTCGGCATGCGCTTGCCGGCGCGGAAGATGACCGTGTAACCGGTGTCCGGCGCCAGATAGGTCGGAGCCATGCGCGCGAAGCCCACCACGTTCTCGTCGAACTGATCGAAGGAAACCGCATAGCGCGGGGAGAGCAGGCTCCACTCGTTGTCCGGATCCGGGCTGCCAGGATACTGGTAGGGATAGCCGAAAACGTCGATGCCGTCGGCTGCCGGATCATCGAAATCGCATCCGTACATGCGCCGCGCCCAGTTGATGAACGCCCACGTATCATCGGCGATCGCCTGGTTGGACAGGCCGAACTGCAGCAGGTGACGGTACCAGAACTCAACCGAGCGCTGCGGGAACTCGTTGCCGCCCACGGCGCTGGGCACGTTGTTCAGCGGGGTGCCGGTGTCGGCCGCGATGGGGCGGGTGATGCCGGCTGCCTCAGGATCCTGCAGGCTGTACTGCTCGAACAGGCCGCTGGTGTTGGAATGCGGGCCGTTGACATAGAGCGAGGACAGCGGGTCCATGCCCTGCACGCCTTCGGCCATGTAGCCCATGGCAAAGTCGAAACCGCCAAAGGTACGCTCCGGCACGTCGACCCACGCGCCCTTGTAGTCCGGGAACCGACGCAGGCGGGTGGCGCTGGCCGGCGAAACGCCGACAGCGGGGAAGTTGCCGATGAAGTTGGGGGTCGCGGACGCCTCGAACGGCACGCTCACGCCGGCCGCCGCAGCGCCAAGCCCGACTGCGCCGACGCCCGCTGAAATCAGGAACTTGCGGCGGTCGATGCCGCCTTGTGTCTCATCAGTGGTATTCATGAAAGGTCTCTCCCTCGGATAGTGGCCGTGCACAGAGAAGGGGTGCACGGCGTCATTTGTAGCACACGCTACAAAAAATAGGCGTAAAACTTTTGTTAATTTCGAAAAACGTGCGTGTTTCGTATGCCATAACGCAGAAGTCCGACCCGACGAGGGCCGATATGTCGGCGCCCGCGATGGGCAGCTTGGAGCACAGGGATGATCGGTGCAGTGACATTGACCACCTATCGCGGACTAGCCGACGTGCTCCGGCTTGAGCATCCCGTCGATTCTGGCCCTGACGGCCGGCCACGAACGATAGCCTTCGGTCATCACCTTGATGTCGCCCCCGTCGTAGCCCAGCAGCGTCGGCAGGCCGAGCATGCCCAGCTCCTGAGCCAGATGAAAATCCTCGACGGTCTCGTTCTTGATCGCCTCGCTCTCGAAGGCCTCCTGAAACGCTGCCGGATCCAGACCAGCCTCTTCTGCGACCGCAATGATCGTGGCGGTTTCGGTGATGTCCCGATTGTCTCGGTAGAAGGCGGCATGCAGGCGCGCCAGCAGATCCAGCTCTGCGCCCGGCTTGAGATGCCGTGCGGCAACCAGCGCGCGACACGGTGGCTCGGTGTTGTAGACGAAGCCATCGCGCTCAAAGAAGTCGAAATCGAACGGTTGCCCGGTGCGCTCGTTGACGTGCTGCCAATGTTCGCGAACGTTTGCACGAAATCCGTCGCCCATGGCCTCTCGGGTCCCCGGATACAAGCCGCCGGCGATGAGACGGACCTGGCAGGCATCGCCGAATTGTTCCTGTATCTGGTGAATCACCGGGGAGAATCCCCAGCACCAGGAGCACATCGGGTCGGCGATGTACAGCAGGACGGGCTTCTCTGGTCGGCTGGCCATGTTCACTGTGCGCGCCACGACTCGACTTGCGACTTGATTGCCGAAACCATCCGCGCCAGCTCGTTGTCCATCGCCCCGCCACGCGCAGCCAGGTTGACACCCAGGACGGATGTGCTGAGCACCTGGGCGCGGACAGACGGATCGCCAGCGGCCACCTCACCCTGCGCCTCGGCGCGCAACAGTGCGCTCTCGAATGCCGCAGTCAGGCGCTGGTTCATGCTGCCGGCATGGTGACCGATACAGGTGGTTGGACTGCCGGGTTCGGCCATCATGTTGATCAACATGCAACCCGGCCGGCCCTCGTGAGTGACCCAGTGGCCGAGCCGGTCGAAAAATGCGCATATCGCCTCGAGACCTTCCCGCGAGTCCTCAAGCGGCCCCAGAAGTTCGCGCTTGAGCAACTCCGCATAGCGCAGCAGCGCCGATGCCAGCAGGCGCTCCTTCGAACCGAACAGGCAGTAGATGCGCGACAGGCTGATGCCGGCAAGGCTCTCGATATCGCGCGTGGTGGTATCCCGGTAGCCACGTCGCCAGAACAGACGCACGGCGGCGTCCAGAACCTGGGCGGACTCGGGATCCAAGGACGGCGGCGTCGGCTGGGGGAGACGCCGACGGCCCCGTGGATCGACGGGCTCATTGAACTGCATTGATTTCCCTCCCTGGCCCGATTGTATCGCGGGGATGCGCTTCGGGCTTGCGCTGGGGTTTTTTTGTAGCATATGCTACAACCGCTTCTGATACAAACGCTACAAAAAATGCCTGCCTCTGGCAAGCACTGGGACCAGGTGGGTCCGACCCACCCGGAAAACGCAGCTGGCGCTGCACACAGCACCTCAAAGCAACACAGGAGAGAGCACACATGTCATCCAAAGTCGCACAACTCCCCTTGGTCGAGCCGGAAGACGCCGATCCGATCGCCAAACAGGTATACGACGACGCGCAAGCGCGTTTTCAGATGGTCCTGAACATCTTCAAGGTCACCGGCCACGCGCCGGAGATGGCCAAGCCGATGTGGGACATCTTCTTCGAGATCCTCGCCGAAGGTCAGGTCGACTGGTACACCAAGGAACTGTTGATCCTCAAGTCCACCAACATGGGCGACTGCCTGTACTGCGTGACCCAGCATGAAGTGGTCGCCGAGCGCCTGGGCGTAACGCCCGAAAAGCAGAAGGACATCGTCGGTCAGCTGTACAAGGATTCGCCGCACTACTCCGACAAGGAGCGCGCCATCCTCGATCTGTGCAGCCACATGTGCGTCGATCCCGAGGGCATCCCGGCCGATGTCTGGACCAAGGTCAAGTCCTACTACGACGATGGTCAGATCGTCGAGATCGTTGCCACCGTGGGTGCCTATATCCAGGTATCGAAGTTCGGCGACGCTCTTGGTGTGCAGCTCGAGGCCGTATTTGCGCAGCATCAGCCGCGCCTGTTTGCCCGCGAGGCGCCGAAATCTCCGGCCGCGCGCAAGCACCTCAAGCACTTCCTCGACGCCCAGAAGCAGGCCTGATCGCGCGTTAGCGCGACGTCCTCATCCGCATCAGAAAAAGATACAAGGGAGAGAAACATGACCGCCGTAGCATTGGTTCAACAGTCGGACAACGCTGACGTCCAGGCTGCCTTCAAGCAGGCTGAAGCCCACTTCGGCCACGTACCCAACCTGGTTCGCGCCCTCGGCTCCAACGCCGCCATGTGCCGCACCATCACCGCTTTCATGATCCAGTCGTTGCAGGAAGGCCGGGTCAGCTGGAAGTTCAAGGAGATCGTTGTCCTCAAGACACTCGCCTCCAACCACTCGCATTACAGCTATGGCGCACACGAAGCCGTCGCCCTGGCGCTCGGCAATTCGCCGACCAAGGTAGGCGCCGTGTCGAACTCGCTGTGGCAGATCAGCGATGAATACACCCAGGCCGAGAAAGACGTACTTGAGCTGGTCGACCAGATCGGTCGCGACGCCAACGACGTTTCCGACGAGCTGTGGGATCGCTTGCGCGCGAACTGGGATGCCGGTCAGCTGGTCGAGCTCGATGCTCTGATCACGACCTTCATCCTGATCGGAAAGGTGGGCGACACCCTCGGTGTATCCGAGCCGGTGTTGTTCACCCGTAACGTGGCCTGAGATCACCAGGCTGCGTCTGTTGTAGGGAGGGATACCCTTCGAACGAGGCGGGCAGGCGTCGAGAGTCGCGACCTGCCCGTGACGCGTCACCGATGCGGAGCCAGGTTTTCTGGCTCCCGCAGAAATCGGTTCGTTGCGGACGCGATACCACAGTCTGCTGCGAACCCCTTTGGGTACTGAGACAACAAAACCGAGGAATCTGCCATGACAATGCAACACAACAAGAAGTGGGTCCGGGGCCTGGCCGCGGGCGCTGCGGGGCTGATGCTGGCCTCCACCGCCCAGGCACAGATCACCCTGGCCGAGAATGAAGACGGCTGGAAGGTGATGATGATGGGCCTGGTCAGCGTCTGGAGCGGCATCGAGGACTTCGATGAAGCCTCCGGTCGTCCGGCCGAGCAGACCACCCGCGTGATCACTGGCTTCAACCCGTCCAAGCTCGAGTTCCTGGCCTTCGCGCCGGAGTACAACGGCATTTCCGTGTCGGCGTATTTCCAGCTGGCCACCAGCATCAACGGTGCCAAGACCCGCCGCACCGGCGAGCAGATCGAAGTCCGCGCCGCCGACATTTCGGTCGCCGGTTCGTTCGGCACGTTCTCGCTGGGCCGCAGCTTCGCCATCCACGACTCGCTGGCCATCGTCAACGATACCGGCAGCATGCGCGGCGTCGGCTACATCTGTACCGGCCCCGACGGCTCCGGTCCGAACTGCGGCCACATCGGCACCGGCTATACCTGGACCGACTGGACCGCCGGTATACGTTATGCCACCCCAAGGGTGAGCGGCCTGCAGCTGCGCATCGGCGCGTTCGATCCGATCGAAGCGGCGTTCGGTGAGCCGGCCGGTTTCACGGCGGTGATCAACGACGCCAATTTCTCGCTGCGGAACTTCTCGGCGTTCGGTGACGCCATCGACACCTCGACGCCGCTGATCGAAGCGGACGTGACCTACTCCTACGGTTGGGATTCCGGCACCCTGCTGGCCTGGGTGAGCGGCATGTATCAGGATGTCGAGACCAATGAAGGCCCGGGCAGCACCTCGCTGGAAGCGTTCAGCTTTGGCGGCCGTCTGACCCACAAGAGCGACGCCGGCGTGTTCGGTCTGACCGGCAACTGGACCGACACCCAGGGTATCGCTGAAGGCTTCATGGGCTTCGGCGTGCGCTGCAACGCGACGGCCTGCGACGCAGTTGAGGGCAACCAGTGGTACGCCAATGCCGACTTCACCTTCGGCGGCAAGACCACCATCGGTGTGAGCTACGGCGAGGGCAGCGAGAAAGCCAATGCTGTGATCGGCAACGGCAATGTGAAGCGCGAGCTGATTATGGCCTACATTCAGCACAACGTTACGCCGAATCTGAACCTCAACCTCGAACTGCAGAGCTTCGAGCGCAAGAGCGACGGCTTCGCGGCCGGCCTGTTCCTGCCCAACGAAGAGTACGACGCTCTGATGGTCGGTGCTGAGTTCCGCTTCTGATCGATTCCGGCTGGACACGAGGCGTTGCAATCCGACGCAACGTCTCGTGATCGAAGTTCCAGACATGCGTATCGCCAAAACAACAACAAGCTGATCCGATCCACACTGAACCCGCTGTCGCCGATAACGCGACAGCGGGTTTTTTTGTGGGCATCGTTTCGCTGTCGCCGCGCGTGGAAAGCGGGAATCCTCGCCCTCACGTCGCGCTGGGTTCACGAAAGGGCGGGTGGCCGACAGACTGCTAGAGCGGCTCGTCGGGTCCGGTTCGGCGCAAGGAGGGGCGTTCGGCGATAGCCGAATACCAGCGGGCCAGCGCGGCCGATCCGCCTCGCCAATCCAGCTCCGGGAGTCGGAAGTCCAGATAGCTCAAGGCTACCGCCAAGGCCAGGTCGCCCATGTCTGGACTGTCCGGGTCGGCATCGGCCAGCGCGGTGTCGATGGCCTTCAATGCGGGTTCGAAAGAAGCCTGACGCCGGGATTGAATCGGATCGTCATCCGGCAGTTTGCGCAGCCGCCTGGCGGAGGCGATATCGACCGCGGCATCGATCATGCCCTGCGCCTGTCCCAGCTTGGCGAACGCTGCCAGCGGGCGGGGCATCAGCGGCGGATCGGGAAATTGCCGATCAAGCCATTGGGCGATGAGCTGATTTTCGGTCAGGATCACGCCTTCGTCGGTGATCAGCACGGGCACCCGGCAGTAGGGGTTTACCGCCAGCAACGCCTCTGGGGACTCCCACGGGTTGGTCGGGCGCATGGTGATCCGGTCGATGATGCCTTTTTCGATGGCGATGACCCGCAGCAGCCGTGCGTAGGGTGACGTGGGCGACGCAAACAGTTCCATGGCAGCTCCAGAATGATGAGCATGGGTGAGATCGTGCCGCCGTTTCTGCGGCGCAGCAAACGAGGCTGCGCCGGGCCGGAGTGGTTAGCCGGCTGGAATTTTCGAGCGGCGTTGCAGCATTTTGCTATAGTCGCTGCAAAAATGGGTAAGAACCGCGTTAACCTTTTCCCGGCAGAGCGCGATTCTCTCTTTTCCAGTCGCGTTAGTCGCTACCGCAGATTTCCCAGGGATCGGCTTCAACGGCGCTGAGCGCCGGCCGCGCAGCGACGCCGACAGATAGAATCGCCCCATCCGTCACGAAACTCCAGGATCAACCGACCATGTTCTCGATCAACCACAGCCCACTCGATGACCGGACGACCGCTGGCCGCCCCCGCTCGGCTCGCGCATTGGCCGTCTTGTCGTGCGCGCTCATCTGCGGGCTTTCGCTGATAGCGCCCGCTGTGGCCGCTGATCGACCGGCACCCGCGCTGCATCAGGACGAAGTAGTGAAGCTGGTGCGCAGCGACCGGGGCGGCAACGACCACCCAATCCGCGTCGATCCACAGGAGATACGTGCCGCGTTGGCCGCGCTGCGCATGGATATCGATCGCAGCACCATCATCAGTCGGGGAACCCAGGGCACGATGCGAGTGCTCACCGATCAGAGCATTCGCCGGGCGGCGCCTCGCATCGTCAGCGCGCTGGCAAAAGCGACGCCCAAGCAGGACGTGGCGATCCGCTTGTCCCAGGGTGCGCGAGGCGGAAATTTGCTGGGCGGCAATGCCATGACTGCCTTCCGACTTTTTTACCGTGACGGTCGGCTGAACCTGATTTTCGGAGTGGTGGAAGAGAATCTTCGGCTCAAGAACGAGAGCATGGTCACCCTCAGCCCCAAGGCACCGCGCGAGGTGGCGTTGTCCGATGGCATCGGCCTGCTGACCGAGATCGGCTCCGAGAAGAAACCGCGCACACTGGATTGGCTGCCGCTGCAGGCGGGTACCGGTGGCCTGGCGTTTCCGTCGCGCAACGACTGGCTGGTGGTGGACACCAAGGCTGCGCTGGAGGCCAGCAACAACGCCGCCAATCTCGCTGCCGCGCAAGCTGCAGCGGTAGCGCAGATCTACGGCGGGCAGATCCAGGGCGGCGGACAGGCGCCCATCGTCGTGGTGCCTGCCGAGCCAAGAATGAGCGCGGAAGATGCCGAAAAGATGATGGCTCAGCTCAGGCTGTTTCTCGATCAGGGCCTGATCAGCGAAGAAACCTACCAGGAACGCATCCAACAGGTGCTGGATCGCTATATCGGGCCGTCGCGCTGACCGGGGTCATCCGATAAAGCGGGTCGGGCAACCAACGTCCGACACGCGGTGCGCCGGACTGCCCGTGCGCCGGATTCGCGCTGTAACGGTGGCCGAATCAGATCGTGACGACGACGCTGCCCAATTTCTCGGCTCGTTCGACCGATTCATGTGCCGAGGCAATGTCTTCGATGGGGAACTGCTCGGCGACTGCGTGACTGAGTTGCCGGGTTTCAAGCAGCCGGGTCAGGTCGGCGATTGCGGCCGCGCGCTCGGCCTCGGGAAGAATGTAGATCAGTACCAGACGGATGGTGACCGCCTTGAACATCAGCGGGTAGAACGGTAGCTGGGGCGTCATGACCTTCGCCGAGCCATACGAGACGAGGGTTCCGTTGGGGGCGATCAGCTCGGATGTCGTTTCGATATTCTCACCGAATTCGACGTCGATGATCCGCTGGACACCTTCATTGCCGGTGATGCCACGCACCTCGGCGACCACGTCCTGTTCGCGATAATTGACGATGTGATCCGCCCCGGCGCTCAGCGCATGAGCCGCCTTTTCCGGGCCGCTGACCGTGGTGATGACCCGGGCACCGGCCAGCTTGGCCATCTGGATCGCGTAGCGTCCAACCGTACCCGCGCCGCCGGTGACGAGCACAGTCTGTCCGGCGACCGGACCATCGGCATGGACGCACCGGTGGGCGGTGAGGGCCGGAATGCCGAGACAGGCTGCTTCGGCGAAACCGGTGGTCTCGGGCAGGGGTACTGCCTGTTTCTCTGGCAATGCGATGTACTCGGCAGCGGTTCCAAAGGCGCGCTGCCATTGGCCGTTCCAAATCCAGACCCGCTGACCAACCCGTGAAGCGTCTACGCCCGGGCCGACGGCCTCGATGATGCCTGCGCCATCGCTGTGGGGAATGATGCGGGGCCACGGAAGCCCCGACGCGCCAGCCCGACGGCCGGCACGTGCTTTCACATCGGACGGGTTGACCCCGGAGGCGTGGATTCTGACCAGAACTTCGCCCGCAGCCGCGACCGGCTTCGGGAGGTCGGTCACTTGCAAAACCTGCCGTGCACTCCCGACTTCGATATAGGAGGCTGCTCTCACACGTTCTCTCCGGACGCAAGTCTTTTATGCGCCAAACCTTGGCGCATAACGAGCATCATATTGACGGCGGGCGTTCCGGAAGCCCTGCGGTATCGGCTCAGGCCGCGCGCTTGAGGCGCCAGCCCTGGCACTGCACGAACACGCTGTCCATCAGTCGGCTCAACTCGGCGGTTGACGCGCCGCCGCGGGCGGCAACATTGAACCCGAGAACCAGACACATCAACAGGTCAGCGTGACCCTCGATGTCGGCTTCCGCAGATTCGCCACGCGCCGCCGAGCGCTTGAGCGCCTCGATGAGCGCACTGCGGACGCGGTCGCGATAGCGTTTGGCGCGCGCAACGATGGCCGGCGTATTGCTGCCGTCTTCCGCCATCATGTTGATCAGCATGCAGCCGCGACGATCCTCGCGCACGATCCAGTCGCTGAGGTTGACGAAGAAATCCTGGATACCATCCAGTCCATCCTCGCTCTTGCGCAGCGGATCGATCAACGCGACGGAGGCTTGAGCCTCGTAACGATCCAGCGCCTGATCGAGCAAGCCTTGCTTGGATCCGAAAGCATTGTAGATGCTCGATTGACTGAGGCCCAGCGCTTCCTCGAGCTGTCGGGTTGTTGCCCGTGAGCCCTTCTGCCAGAAATAGGTGAGAGCGGCGTCGAGCACGGTCTCCTGGTCGAACTCGCGGGGACGACCGGGTGCGCGCGCTCTGACGCTGGTACGTTTTTCTGGTGAGGCGGAGGAAGGCATTTTGTAGGCTCCTGTATCCTTAGAATATTATTTCCGAGGTCTTCTTTGACCGCGATGTGATGTTCACGATATCAACCGTGAATCCAGCTGTTTTGTAGTATACGCTGCAAAGCTTACGCGCCACAAGGCACAAGACGCAAGGGTATGGTTCCGAGAACCGTGTCGCACTTGGCAATATAAAGATTCATTTTCAAGCACTTGGAACCCCGGACCCGAAACGCATGCTCCAGAAGTGCCGGCTTTGTTCGACGGTTGGCTCAGCGGTTTTTCTGCGCGGAATCGGGTTCCAAGCCGGCAAGGAAGGGCTGGCGAAGCAGCGAGACAAGCGTCTGATCGCCCGGGCCGCGAAAGGTGTCGAGTCCGATCGGCATTGTGGTTTCCGGCAGCGCCGGTGAATCGCGGTAACTGCGGAAAAGTCGATCCCACACCGACAGGTGGAATCCGAAATTGCTGTCGGTCTCTTCGCGGCGGACCGAATGGTGAATGCGGTGCATCGACGGGGTGACCAACACCCATCTCAACCCACGGTCGAGTCGCTTGGGCAGCGCCACATCGGTGTGGGTGAACAGCGAGCCGAGCGAGAGCAGCAGCTCGAAGATGACAACGGCAGCCGGATGCGGGCCAAGAACCCAGACCAGCCCCAGTTTGATCGCCATCGAAACGGCGATTTCGAACGGGTGAAAGCGCACACCGGTGGTGACATCGAAGCCGGTGTCGCTGTGGTGCACGCGGTGTAGGCGCCACAGCAGCGGAATGGAGTGCATCAGCCGGTGCTGCCAGTAAACCGCCAGATCCAGAATCAGAACGGCAACCGGTATCGCCAGCCACAGCGGCCAATCGATGCGGTTGAACAGGCCATCGTCGTGGGCGTTCAGGTGGAGCGCAAGACCGACCGCGAGCACGGGAAATGCCAGGCGGAGGATCAGCGTGTCGATCACCACCAGACCGATGTTCACGCCCTGCCGCCGAGCCAGCGCGCTGTCGCCGCGCGCGGGGGCCGCGCGCTGCCAGATCAGCAGCAGCAACAGTAGACCCGCGAAGCCGGCAAGCCTGAGCAGCGCCTCGTTTTCGATCAGCCAGTTCACTTCACATGCTGCGAACAGGGCTGGGTGGAGAGCCAGTCGCCGATGGCGCGCTGTTCGGGGAGGGCGCCGACCATGGCGTCCAGCTCGGCCTGAACGAACGGGATGTCTTCGGCGCGATCGAGATCGCTCAGCATGGGCAGCCGCCAGAGTTCGCCTTTCCCGGCCAGGCCGGCGCAAAAGCGCTGCTCGGTGTCGGACCGACTGTAGATGACGTCGGTCCAGGCAGACATCGGAATCGGACAGTTGCCGCCGAACAGCCAGAAGCCGCCGTCACGGGCCGGGCCGATCACCAGTCTGGGCTCCGCGCTGTCGAGCCACTGGGCCGCGTTGACCAGATAGTCGCTGCGCAACTGCGGCGCGTCGGCGCCGATCAGCAGTCCGGCCCGATGCCGGTCGTAGAGCTGGGAGTAGATCCGCGCCATGCGCTCGCCCAGGCCACCTTCCTCCTGGGCCAGGTTGGGCAATCCCGGCCAGTCGCCCTCGACGATGGCGGCCGCCTCGGCGACCGCCCAGTAGGCACGCAGGGGATTGCCGGCTGTCGAGCGCTGCTCGGCATCGCGCGCCACGGCGGCGACTGCGGCCGCCGCGCGGCGATGCCAAGCCAATGCAAATTCCTCGCCCATGCCAGCGGCCAGGCGGGTCTTGACCCCCGAGCGGCCCGGGGTTTTCACGAAGATGGCCAGCCCGACGCTCACAGCACGCGCTCCCGGTTCGAAAACCGCCGCGCCTGCCGCGCAGTCAGATACAGGTGGCGCAGCGTGGTGCGCAGCCAACCCGACGCGAGATACTTCCGGGCGCTGGTGTGGATCGGTGCGCGGAATGGCGTAATCGCCGCACCCAGCCGGCGCGCGCGCCAAACCAGGTCGTGATCCTCGCCGCAACCGACCGCGCCATCGAATCCGCCGAGCCGGAACCAGAGCGCGCGCGACAGGGTCAGCCCCTGGTCGCCAAACGGCATGCCGAAAAGGCGGCTGCGAACCAAGGCGCCGAGCCGGTTTAGGACCATCATCCGTGGGCCGCCGGGCAGGAAGTGGAGATCGAAGTAGTACACGGTGTTGGGATCATGCGGGTGATGCTGGAGTGTATCCAGCGATCGGTTGGGCAGTCGTGAATCCGAGTGCAGAAAGCACAACACTGAGCCCCGCGCCGAAGCGGCTCCGGCATTGAGTTGGGCGGCGCGGCCCTGTGCCGCCTCGATCCAGCGCACGCTGGAGCGCAGCTGCCAGTCGGATGCGTCGAAGCGCTCGGGCAGGCTCCCCCGTACCGCGACCAGAACGATCTCGGCCGCCGTATCCAGTCCACTCAGGTCCGGCAACAGCTGCTTCCAGGTCGTGTCGCCCGGTCCGACCGGAATGATGATCGAAAGTGCCATCGGACGCGCAGCCGCCGGAGATCAGCCGCGCCGCCAGGCGAAAAACCGTGCCGCCATGCGCAGCACGCCCTGCGGCGCATGGGCGCGTTTCCACTCGCCAGCCACGTACTTGTTGGCTTCGTTCATGGTCGGATAGATGTGGATGGTGCCCAGCAGCTTGTTCAGCCCGAGATTCCATTTCATGGCCAACACGAATTCGGCGATCAGGTCGCCGGCATGTGCGCCGACCAGCGTCACGCCGAGAATCTTGTCCTTGCCGGGTTCGGTGAGCACTTTGACGAAGCCATGATCGGCGCTGTCGGCGATCGCGCGATCGAGATCGTCGATGCCGTAGCGGGTGACTTCGACGGCGATGCCGCGCTGTGCCGCTTCGTCCTCCGATAGACCGACGCGCGCGACCTCGGGCTCGGTGAACGTGGCCCAGGGGATCACCCGATAGTCGACCTTGAAGCTCCACAGCGGCGCCAGCAGCGCATTGACTGCGGCATACCACGCTTGATGCGCGGCAACGTGGGTGAACTGGTACGGCCCAGTGGCATCGCCGCAGACGTGGATGTTTGGAAAGTTGGTGCGCAGCAGCTCATCGGCGGCGATGGTGCCGCGTTCGTTGACGGTGATGCCGAGTTCTTCCAGGCCAAAGCCTTTCACGCGAGCCTTGCGGCCAAGGGCGACCAGCAGCTTGTCGAAGCGGATCTCGACTTCCTTGCCCTCGTGCTCGCAGAACAGAATCCCGCCATCGCCGTCGGCCTGCACCCGGATCGCCTTGTGCGCGGTTGCGATGTGGATGCCTTCGGCGGCAAATCGAGAGCGCACTTGTTCTGCGGCATCGGCATCCTCGCGCGGCAGCAGGCGCGGCGCCATCTCCACCACGGTGGTCTGGCAGCCGAGACGGGCAAAGGCCTGGGTCAGCTCGCTGCCGATCGGGCCACCACCCAGCACGACCAGACGATCGGGCCGCTGGCGCAGATTCCACACCGTGTCGCTGGTGAGGTAGTCGACCGTGTCAAGGCCCGGTATGCGTGGCACCAGCGGCTCGGCGCCGCTGGCCAGGATGATGCTTCGACCGCTGATCCGTCGGCCGTCGATCTCCACTTCCCACGGCGAAACCAGACGGGCGTTGCCTTTGATGACATCCACGCCCAGATTGGTGTAGCGCTCGACGGAATCGTGGGGTTCGATTTTTTCGACCACGCCTTTCACTCGATCCATCACCTCGTCGAAGTCGAACTCGGCGGACATCGACGCGATGCCGAAACGCTTCGAATCGCGCGCCTCCGCCAGCAGCCGCGCCGTGCGCAGCAGCGCCTTGGACGGTACGCAACCGGTATTGAGGCAGTCGCCACCCATCTGGTGCTTTTCGATCAGCGCCACCTTGGCCTTGACCGCGCTTCCGATATAGGCCGACACCAGGCCGGCCGAGCCGGCGCCGATCACCACCAGGTTGTAGTCGAAACGCTTCGGTCGGGTGTGGCCGCGATACACCCGGCGCGCGGCAAGCCAGCGGCTGAACCAGCGCGTCAACAGAGGCAGGGTGCCGAGCAGCACGAAGGCCGCGATCAGGCCGGGAGACAGGATATCGCCGGCCGAATCGATGCGCGCCAACTGGGTTCCGGCGAACACATAAACGATCGTGCCCGGCAGCATGCCGAGCTGGCTGACCCAGAAAAACGTGAAGGTCTTCAGTGAGGTCAGGCCGGCGAGCAGATTGATCAGGAAAAACGGAAACACCGGCACCAGCCGCAGCGTGAACAGGTAAAAGCCGCCATCCCGGTCGATACCGGCGTCGATCTTCTTGAGGCGCTCGCTATAGCGGGCCTGGAGCGGCGCGCGGGCCAGAAACCGCGCAACCAGAAAGGCCAGCGTCGCGCCGACCGTGCTGGCAAAGGACACCAGCAGCGTTCCGGTAACCAGCCCGAACAGCGCACCGCCTGCCAGCGTCATGATCACCGCGCCGGGGATCGAAAGCGCAGTGACGATCACGTAGATGACGAAATAGCTGCCCCAGGCCAGCAAGGGATTGGCCGAAGTCCAGGCATTGAGTTCGGCTTGGCGCGCTTTGAGATTATCCAGGCTGAGTTGTTCGACCAGGCCGCTGCGCCAAACCAGCACAGCGAGAACGACGACGGCCAGCGCGATGACGATGCGACCGATCGGGAAGCTTTTTGTATTTTTCATTGGCTCATTCTGATTAAAGCGCTGCGTGGCGACCATGGCAGTCTGCCCGATTTTTGGGGGATCGTCGCCACACCGCCGGTGCGGCGCGCGGTCGGCATTCATCTCCGGGCAAAGGCGGCCGCTGCCTCCCGCCGCAACAGGACGCCGGGCGTTCTGGCGATGTCGGCAGCGTGATTGACTCGAAGACCGGCAAGCTGGTCGCTTGACAAGGGGTCGGACCGTTGGTGTATTCTGGAACGGACGCTATAAAACAAGGCCATGCGAGCCACGCCCAGAATGCGGGGGAGGTGATCACAAAACACCGTGTTTTTGTGACCAAGAGTACTTAAGCGCACCATGATCAGTCATATCGAACAAGACCTGCTGTCGATGGTGCTGGCGCGCCTGCACCTGCGTGCCCGCGTATTCGCTTTGCCCAGCGTCTGCGGTGCCTGGCAGATCGATCCCAGCGATCACCCGGGCGCCCAGTTTCATCTCATCTCGCGCGGCAGCGGCTACCTGATACTCGACGACCAGCCGGCGCAGTCGCTCCGCTCGGGCGATCTGTGCGTCTTCCCGCGCGGTGCCTGGCACCTGATCAGCTCCACGCCCAAGCCGCGCGGTCAGGGCAATTGGGAGCGGCCCGACGAAACCATGCCCTATACATCGATGATCTGCGGCGAGTTCGAGTTCGAGCAGGGCACCCCGCCCGGGCTATTGGACGCCTTGCCGGACGCCATCGTGATTCCGGCCGAGCAGGTCGATGAGCGGTTCAGCGCCCTGCTGCGGCTGCTGGCCGATGAATCCCTGCACGTCGACTCCGGCTCCAACGTGGTCCTCGATCGATTGGCCGACGCGCTGTTCGTGATGGTGCTCAGGCACCACATCAAGCGGACCGAGAATCGCCGGGGTCTGTTGGCGGCAGCGGCCGACAAGCGCATCGCGGCCTCGTTGCTGGCCATGCACAGCGAACCAGGCAAACCCTGGACGGTGGCTTCGCTGGCGACGCTTTCGGGCATGTCGAGAACTGCATTCTCGGCCCGCTTCTCCGAGTTGATGGAAGTCTCGCCGATGGCCTATCTGACCCGATGGCGGATGCACGAGGCGGAGCGGCTGTTCGCCGATCCGCGCAACTCGGTGGCGCGGGTGGCCGAGCAGTTGGGTTACGAGACCGAGGCCGCTTTCCGGCGCGCCTACAAGCGGGTGACGGGTCAGACGCCGGGCAGTGTGCGCCGGCGCGTCGCGTGATGAGTCATGATCCTGCCCATGTGCCCGGTATAATGGGCGGCTCGCATTCGCTGACCTGACGAGATGAACCAAGACCGCATCCCCGTCCGCCGCGCCCTGCTGTCGGTGTCCGACAAGACCGGCCTGGTCGAGCTGGCGACGGCGCTGCGGGCGCGTGGTGTGGCTCTGTTGTCGACCGGCGGCAGTGCCAGAGTACTTCGCGATGCCGGGCTTGAAGTGACTGAAGTCTGCGATGTCACCGACTTCCCCGAGATCATGGATGGCCGGGTCAAGACCCTGCATCCGGCAATACACGCCGGCCTGCTCGGTCGCGGCCCGGTCGATTCCGAGGTGATGGAAGCGCATGGCATCGCGCCCATCGATCTGCTGGTGCTCAACCTATATCCGTTCGAGCAGACCACAGCCCGCGAAGACTGCACCCTGGCCGAGGCGGTCGAGAACATCGACATCGGTGGTCCGGCGATGCTGCGTGCGGCGGCAAAGAACTACCCCCGGGTCGCGGTGCTGACCGATCCGAACCAATACGCCAGCGCCCTGGCCGAACTGGAGGCGGGCGAAGGCGCGTTCGACGCCGCCACCCGATTTGCTCTCTCGGTGGCGGCTTTCGAGCGTGTGGCCCGATACGATCTGGCGATCAGCCGCTATCTTTCGGCCGTTCAGGGCAGCGCGACGACTTCATTTCCCGAGCATTTGGAGTTGCGCCTGGACAAAGTAATGGACCTGCGCTACGGCGAGAATCCGCACCAGCAGGCCGCCTTCTACCGCGATCCGCAGCCCGCGCCGGGTGCGTTGGCCGGTTTCGTGAGTCGCCAGGGCAAGGCGCTGAGCTTCAACAATCTGGCCGATGCCGACGCAGCCTGGGAGTGCGTAAAAACCTTCGACCGGCCGGCCTGCGTCATCGTCAAGCACGCCAATCCCTGCGGCGTGGCTGAAGCGGCCGACCTCGATGCCGCCTACGATCGCGCCTATGCCACCGACCCGACATCGGCCTTCGGCGGCATCATCGCCTTCAATCGTCCGCTGGATGCCGGCACCATGGCGACCATCATCGAGCGCCAGTTCGTCGAAGTGATTCTTGCTCCGGCAGTGTCCGAAGCTGCGCTCGAACTGGCGACCAGAAAACCGAACGTGCGGGTGATCGAAGTGCCTCAGCGCCGGCGCGATTCCGGTCGTGGTCAGCTCGATTTCAAGCGCATCGGCGGCGGGCTGCTGGTTCAAAGCCCGGACGATCATGAGCTCGCGGTGGATCAGCTCCGGGTGGTCAGTCGCAGACGCCCTGACGACGCTGAGTTGGCCGATCTGATGTTCGCCTGGCGGGTCGCGAAGTACGTCAAGTCGAACGCCATCGTCTACGCGCGCGACGGGCAGGCGATCGGCATCGGAGCGGGCCAGATGAGCCGAATCGTCAGCGCCCGGATCGCTGCCTTGAAGGCCGAGGAAGCCGGGCTGCCGGTTGTCGGCAGCGTCATGGCCTCGGATGCGTTTTTTCCGTTTCGCGACGGGATCGACGCCGCCGCCCGGGTCGGCATCCGCGCAGTGATCCATCCGGGCGGTTCGATGCGCGACTCCGAAGTGATTGCCGCTGCCGATGAGCACGAAATGGCCATGGTGCTGACCGGCATCCGGCATTTCCGGCACTGACACGGCGATCGGCGCAGTGACCTGTGCATCCGCGATTGGCTTCGCGCTTCCGATCCAGATGGATGAGGGGTACTCGCAATCATGAAACTGCTGGTCATTGGTTCTGGCGGCCGGGAGCACGCGCTGGCGTGGAAGCTGGCGCAGTCGCCGAGGGTTCGCGAAGTGCTGGTGGCGCCGGGTAACGCCGGCACCGCGCGCGAGCCCAAATGCCGGAATGTCGAAATCGCTTCCGACGACATCGACACGCTGCTGAGCCTGGCCATCGGCGAGGGCGTTGCGCTGACCGTGGTCGGCCCCGAAGGTCCGCTGGTGGCGGGTCTGGTCGATCGCTTCCGGGAAGAGGGTCTGCGGGTTTTTGGTCCCAGCGCCGCCGCCGCGCGACTGGAAGGAAGCAAGGCCTTCGCCAAGGATTTTCTGGCCCGCCACGGCATCCCGAGCGCGAGCTACGCGGTGTTCACCGAGCTGGAGCCGGCTCTGGAATACCTCCGCGAGCAGGGTGCGCCGATCGTGGTCAAGGCCGACGGACTGGCTGCGGGCAAGGGCGTTATCGTTGCCCAGAATCTGCCCGAAGCGGAAGCGGCGGTGACCGACATGTTGGCCGGCAATCGCTTCGGCGAGGCCGGGTCCCGCGTGGTGATCGAGGAATTCCTCGAAGGCGAGGAGGCCAGCTTCATCTGCATGGTGGACGGCAGGCACGCGTTGCCGATGGCTTCCAGCCAGGATCACAAGCGGGTCGGCGACGGCGATACCGGACCGAACACCGGCGGCATGGGCGCCTATTCGCCTGCGCCGGTGGTCACTCCCGAAGTACATGAGCGGATCATGCGCGAAGTCATCGAGCCCACCGTCAGGGGCATGCAGGCCGATGGCGCGGCATTTACCGGATTTCTGTACGCCGGTCTGATGATCGCTGCCGACGGGCAGCCGCGGGTAATCGAGTTCAATGTCCGCTTCGGTGATCCGGAAACCCAGCCGATCCTGCTGCGACTGCGCTCGGATCTACTCGACCTGATCGAGGCCGCGCTCAAGGAACAGCTCGATCACGCCCGGCCGGAGTGGGACGCCCGGCCCGCGCTGGCCGTGGTGATGGCCGCCGCTGGATATCCGGCATCGCCAAAAACCGGGGATGCGATCCGCGGGCTCGATGCCCCGATGGCCGATGAGGTTCGCGTGTTCCACGCATCAACCCGCCTGGATGATTCCGGGAGTGTGCTCACTGCCGGGGGTAGGGTGCTGACGGTCTGTGCGCTGGGCGAGGATCTGTCCGCAGCCCGCGCCTCGGCCTATGCCGCCGTCGCCGGCATCGCCTGGGACGGTGAGTTTCATCGCACCGATATCGGCTGGCGGGCGCTGGCGCGGACCGACTGAAGGGCGCTGTCGCGCACTATCGCCGCCTGCGGTCGGTCGCAACCCGCAGAAGCCAGGGCCGCAGCCCGTCCGTTCAATCAGCGGGCTGATTCTCCGGTCGAAACCGCAGCCGCAGGTCGGGGCCGATGTGTCGGGTCTCCAGCAGGGTCAGGCCCTGACGCTCGCTCATCCGGGTCGGGTCGATGCCGGCCATCAGCGGCCGGCCGCTGGCGCCGAGCAGCAATGGCGCGACGTAGACCAGCAGCTCGTCGACCAGCCCTTGCCGGAGCAGTGCGCCGGCCAGCGTGGCGCCGGACTCGACCAGCAGTTCGCCGATGTCGCGCTCTGCCAGCACCGACAGAACCTCGGCGAGATCGAGTCCAAGTCCGCCATCGGCTGGCGAAACCGACTGGCTCTGGACGTGCCCCGGATAGTCGCGGTCGATGCCCTCGCCGTGCAGCACCAGGGTTGGAGCCGCGCGATCGGTGAGCACGCGAGCACCGTGGGGCAGTCGGCCGGCCCGGTCGAGAACCACCCGCAGCGGCGCCACGTGGGGCGTGTCGATGCGAACGGTCAGCCGTGGGTCGTCATGGACGATGGTGCCCGAGCCGGTCAGGATGGCGCCGGCTCGCGCGCGCCAGAGCTGCACGTCGGCCCGCGCGGGTTCGGAAGTGATCCATTTCGATTCGCCATCGGCGAGCGCGGTCCGGCCATCCAGGCTCATGGCCAGCTTGACCCGAACCCACGGGCGGCCACGCTGGATGCGGGAAAAGAAACCGGCGTTCAGCTCGCGCGCCTGCACGGCCATCAAACCGTGCTCAACCGCGATACCGGCCGCGCGCAGCGCCGCGAAGCCACGTCCGGCGACCTGGGCGAACGGGTCTTCGCAGGCCGCCACCACGCGGGCTACGCCGGCAGCGATCAGTGCATCGGCGCACGGCGGCGTGCGGCCATGATGGGCGCAGGGCTCCAGCGTGACGTAGGCGGTTGCGCCGCGTGCCGCCTGCCCAGCGGCGCGCAGGGCGTGCACTTCGGCATGCGGCTCGCCGGCGCGAGCATGAAACCCCTCACCGAGCACCGCATCGTCTTTGGCGATCACGCAGCCGACCATCGGGTTGGGCTTGCTGGTGAAGCGCGCGCGGGCAGCCAGGCTCAGCGCACGGGCCATGTGGCGGTGATCGATGGCCGAAAAACCGCTCATCGGGGGATGATGTCCATCAGCGCAACCGTGGTATTGCCCAGTGTCGCGTCGTTTCGATACGCCCAGCCGAGCGATTCGTAGAACGCCCGCTGACCGGGAGTGAACAGGCACAGCCGGGCAACGCCCGATTGCGCCGCCAGCGCGACGGCGGCGCGCACCAGGGCTTTGCCGTGGCCCAGGCCTCTCGCGTCGGGCCGCACGATCAGACTGGCCAGCCAGGGCGAACCGAAAGCCGACAGTTCTGGCGCATCGACGTTCACCACACTTACCGAACCGATCGGCCCGGCCGCGTCCTCGAGCACCAGCGTGGTGGGTATCGAGTATCGGGTGGCATGATCCTGGAGTTCGGATCGCGCAACCTGCAGCGGCCAGTCGGAGTAAAGCTGGCCCCACTCGGCGTGATGCCAGGCAGCCAGCAGATCGATACAGCCCGGCAGATCGCGCAGTGGCCGGATGCGGGTCATGGCCTCAGCGTCTCCCGCGCGGGGGCGGGTCTTCGAGCAGCGGAATCTGGAGCCCCTCCAGGCCGGGAAGGTCGCGTTCCAGCCGCTCGACTTCCTCGCGAAACGCCTGAACATCCTCGAACCGCCGGTAGACCGAGGCAAAGCGAACATAGGCCACCTGATCGAGTTTTTTCAGCTCGCGCATGACCAGTTCTCCGACCCGCATCGAGGGCACCTCGCGCTCGCCGCTGCGGCTGAGCTCGTGGCTGACCGCGCTCACCGCCTCGTCGATCCGTTCCGCCGGCACCGGCCGCTTCTGCAGCGCCCGGTCGAAGCCGACCCGCAGTTTGGCCGGGTCGAAGGCCTCGCGGCGACCATCGCCCTTGACCACCACCGGCAGCTTCAGCTCGGCCTCCTCGACCGTTGAAAACCGCTCACCACACGCCGGACACTCGCGCCGCCGCCGAATGCTGCTGCCGTCCTCGCTGACCCGCGAGTCGATCACCCGGGTGTCGTCATGCTGGCAGAAGGGGCAGTGCATCAGGAACCGGGAATCGGGAATCGGGAATCGGGAGTCGGAACAGCGAAGCACCGGCAAGCGTGGAGCGCGCTCACCAATTCCGATTCCCCATTCCCGATTCCGCGCATGTCAGCCATACACCGGAAACGCGCGGCATTGCGCGGTCACCTTGTCGCGCACGGCGGCGATGACGGTTTCGTCGGTCGGTGCGGCCAGCAGGTCGGCGATCCAGTTGGCGAGATCGACGCAGTCTTGCTCGCCATAGCCGCGCGTGGTGACCGCCGGGGTCCCGATCCGCAGGCCGGAGGTGACGAACGGCGAACGCGGGTCGCCGGGCACGGCGTTCTTGTTGACCGTGATGTGCGCCTGGCCGAGCGCGGCTTCGGCATCCTTGCCGGTGATCCCGGTGGCGATCAGGTCGAGCAGGAACAGATGGTTTTCGGTGCCGCCGGAGACGATCTTGTAGCCGCGGGCGGACAGCGTGGTGGCCATCGCCTGGGCGTTCTTCACCACCTGCTGCTGATAGGTCTTGAACTCCGGCTCCAGCGCTTCCTTGAAGGCAACGGCCTTGGCGGCGATGACGTGCATCAGCGGCCCGCCCTGGGTGCCGGGAAATACCAGCGACTGGAATTTCTTTTCCAGCGCTTCATTGGCGCGGGCCAGAATGATGCCGCCGCGCGGTCCCCGCAGGGTCTTGTGGGTGGTCGAAGTGACGACATCGGCGTGCGGCACCGGATTGGGGTAGACGCCAGCGGCCACCAGGCCGGCGACATGCGCCATGTCGACGAAGAAAAACGCGCCGACAGATTTGGCGATCTCGGCCATCCGCGCCCAGTCGATCTTCTGCGAGTAGGCCGAAAATCCGCCGACCAGCATCTTCGGGCGGTGCTCCTGGGCGAGGCGCTCGATCTCGGACCAGTCCAGCACGCCGTCCTGATCGACGCCGTACTGGACGGCATTGAAAATCTTGCCGGAAAAGTTGGGCTTGGCACCGTGGGTCAGGTGGCCGCCGTGGGCCAGGCTCATGCCCAGGATGGTGTCGCCCGGCTGCAACAACGCCAGGTACACGGCGGCATTGGCCTGCGAGCCGGAATGCGGCTGCACGTTGGCGTAATCGGCGCCGAACAGCTGCTTGACGCGTTCGATGGCGAGCCGCTCGGCCACATCGACATGCTCGCAGCCGCCGTAATAGCGCTTGCCGGGGTAACCCTCGGCGTACTTGTTGGTCAGCACGCTGCCCTGCGCCTCGAGTACGCGCGGGCTGGCGTAATTCTCCGAGGCGATCAGCTCGACGTGATCCTCCTGGCGCTGGCGCTCGGCGGCCATGGCGGCGGCCAGCTCCGGGTCGAAGCCATCGATGGACATGGTGGAGGGGAACATGCGGACCTCGGAGGAACGACGGTGAGACGGAAATTGTAGCCCTGGGGCGCAGGGGCGACCAGCGGCGAACGATCCGCCATTGCTGTCGGTCCGTTCGCCCGGTTGCGTTCGGGCGGCGATTGTTCGGCCGTCAACGATTCATCGTGGCCATGCGATAATGGCGGGCTAAGCAAATCACACGACACGCGAGCGGCTACCCCATGCAGTACATCTACACCATGAACGGCGTCAGCAAGACTGTGCCGCCGAAAAAGCAGATCATCAAGGACATCTCGCTGAGCTTCTTCCCGGGCGCGAAGATCGGCCTGTTGGGGCTCAACGGTTCCGGCAAGTCGACGGTCCTGAGGATCATGGCCGGTGTCGACACCGATTTTCAGGGCGAGGCACGCCCGCAGGCCGGCATCAAGGTCGGCTATCTGGAACAGGAGCCGAGGCTGAATCCGGAGCACACCGTGCGCGAAGCCGTCCAGGAAGGCGTTGGCGAAGTATTGAACGCCCAGGCCGAACTGGACAAGGTTTACGCGGCCTACGGCGAACCCGATGCCGATTTCGACAAGCTGGCCGCCGAACAGGCCCGGCTGGAGGCGATTCTGGCGACCAGCGACGCCCATACTCTGGAGCAGCAGCTCGAAGTCGCCGCAGACGCCCTGCGCCTGCCGCCGTGGGAGGCCAATGTCGCGCATCTGTCCGGCGGCGAAAAGCGCCGCGTTGCGCTGTGCCGGCTGCTGCTGTCCAAGCCCGACATGCTGCTGCTCGACGAGCCGACCAACCACCTCGACGCCGAGTCGGTGGAGTGGCTGGAGCAGTTTCTCGCGCGCTACCCCGGCACCGTGGTCGCGGTCACCCATGATCGCTATTTCCTGGACAACGCTGCCGAGTGGATTCTCGAACTCGATCGCGGGCGCGGGATCCCGTGGAAGGGCAACTACACCGAATGGCTCACCCAGAAGGACGAGCGCCTCAAGCAGGAGGCGTCGCAGGAGAAGGCCCGTCAAAAGGCCATCGCCCGCGAGCTGGAGTGGTCGCGGCAGAACGCAAAGGGCGGACGAACCAAGGGCAAGGCGCGTCTGAACCGACTGGAAGAGCTTCAGTCGGCCGATTATCAAAAGCGCAACGAGACCAACGAGATCTTCATCCCGCCGGGCGAGCGCCTGGGTAACAACGTCATCGAATTCAAGCATGTCAGCAAGCGCTTCGACGACCGGCTGCTGATCGACGATCTCAGCTTCATCGTGCCGCCGGGCGCGATCATCGGCATCATCGGTCCGAACGGCGCAGGCAAGTCGACCCTGTTCAAGATGATCACCGGCGCCGAAAAGCCCGATTCGGGCGAAGTGAACATCGGCCCGACCGTCAAGCTGGCCTATGTCGACCAGAGCCGCGAGACGCTGGAGGGCGACCACAACGTATGGCACGAGGTGTCCGGCGGTTCGGACATCCTCACCATCAACGGCGTGGAGATCCAGTCGCGCGCCTACATCGGCCGGTTCAACTTCAAGGGGCAGGATCAGCAGAAACTGGTCGGCACCCTGTCTGGCGGCGAACGCGGACGGCTGCATCTGGCCAAGACCCTGCTGCAGGGCGGAAACGTGCTGCTGCTCGACGAACCCTCGAACGATCTGGACGTGGAAACGCTGCGCGCGCTGGAAGACGGACTGCTGGAGTTTCCGGGTTGCGTAATGGTGATCAGCCATGATCGCTGGTTCCTCGATCGCGTGGCGACGCACATTCTTGCCTTCGAAGGCGACAGCCACGTGGAGTTCTTCCAGGGCAACTACCGCGAGTACGAAGAAGACAAGCGCCGGCGTCTGGGCGATGAGGGTGCCCAGCCGCACCGGATCCGCTTCAAGGCGCTCAAGTAATCGGAGGCAGAGCTGCGCCGTCGGCGAGCGATTGCCGACGGCGCGGCAGCGACCGGCGTCAGGGCGGTGCGCCGCGTGCCGTTGGTCCATGGATTTCGTTCCGCCGGTTCTGTGCCAGCGTGTCGCAAAGCCTCAGGCCGAAATCCGTGCGGCAGCGAATCCGGCGATGCCGGTAGACTGGCGCCTCATGCCGGCGCAGAGTTCTCACCGCGCCGCCGGGAAACCCGTTCCGGAGCTGTTCGATGTCCTTCATTTCCGCGCTGCGCAACCGCTGGGCCGAATCGGACTCGCTGGTCTGCGTCGGGCTCGACCCGGAACCAGCGCGTTTCCCCGCCCGGTTTGGCAACCAGCCGGACGCCGTGTTCGATTTCTGTCGCGCCATCGTCGACGCCACCGGCGCTCTGGTGTGCGCGTTCAAGCCGCAGGTCGCGCATTTTGCGGCGCTGGGCGCCGAGGATGCGCTGGAGCGCCTGATCGATCACATCCACGCCAATCACCCCGGCGTGCCGGTGATCCTGGATGCCAAGCGCGGCGACATCGGCTCCACCGCGCAGCGCTACGCCAGTGAAGCGTTCGATCGCTTCGGCGCCGACGCGGTCACCGTCAATCCCTATCTCGGCCGCGACTCGATCCAGCCCTTCCTCGACCGGGCCGACAAGGGCGTGGTGGTGCTGTGCCGTACATCCAATCCCGGCGCCGCCGACTTCCAGGATCTGATCATCGATGGTCGGCCGCTGTATGCGCATGTCGCGGATCGGGTGGCAGGCGAGTGGAACGGTAATGGAAATTGCGCGCTGGTGGTCGGCGCAACGTGGCCGGGGCAACTGGCCGACGTGCGGGCACGGGTCGGCGACATGCCGATCCTGGTGCCCGGCGTGGGCGCCCAGGGCGGCGATGCGCGCGCCGTGGTCCAGGCCGGATGCACGATGGATGGCTGCGGGCTGATGGTGTCTTCGTCCCGCGCCATCCTGTACGCCGGCAATGGCCCGGACTTCGACCAGCAGGCCCGCGCCGCGACGCGCGCGCTGCGCGATCTGATCAATGCGGCGCGCCGTCCGACGGCGGACTGAGCCGATTCCGTTCCGACTGGCTCTGATCAGTGGTGTAGCTCCCGGTGGTGATCTGCGCCGCTGGCGAAAGTCGATTGGACCGCGCGACTGACGCCCGGCAGCGCAAGCCACGCCTCTGGTCTGCTACGCTCCGCGCGAATCGTCCTCGGAGCCGGGTGTGGCCAATAACCAGTTTTCGCTGCTCGGGCAGCGGCGCTTCCTGCCGTTTTTTCTCACCCAGGCCCTGGGCGCGTTCAACGACAACGTGTTTCGCAGCGCGCTGGTCATCCTGATCGCCTTCAAAGCCGCAGATCTGAGCAGCCAGGAGATCAATTTCTGGTCGAATCTGGCGGCCGCCTTGTTCATCCTGCCGTTCTTCCTGTTTTCCGCACTGGCCGGTCAATGGGCGGAGAAGTTCGAGAAGTCGGCCTCGATCCGGCGCATCAAGGCGCTGGAGATCGTCATCATGGCCCTGGCCGCGCTCGGGTTCTGGCTGAATTCACTGCCGTTCCTGGTTGGCGTGCTGTTTCTGATGGGCACCCAGAGCACCCTGTTCGGCCCGATCAAGTACGCCATCCTGCCTCAGGCGCTCAGGCCGGAAGAACTGGTTGGCGGCAATGCGCTGGTCGAGGCCGGCACCTTCCTGATGATCCTGCTCGGGTTTTTGCTCGGCGGATTGCTGATGGGTCTGGACGACGGGCCATTGTGGAGTTCGGTCGCAGTGCTGAGCGTTGCCGCGCTCGGCTACTGGAGCAGCCGCAACATTCCCGAGGCGCCCCCGGTGGCGCCCGAATTGAAGATCAACTGGAATCTCGCCTCGGAAACCGTGCGGATCATGGGCTTTCTGCGCGGCAACACCGTCGTGCTGCATGCCGTGCTGGGGGTGTGCTGGTTCTGGTTCTATGGGGCGATGTTTCTGGCCCAGTTGCCGAACTACACGCGGGAGAATCTGGGCGGCAACGAGCAGGTGGCGCCTCTGGTGCTGACCCTGTTCTCGCTGGGTATCGGCATCGGCTCACTGCTGTGCGAGAAGCTGTCGGGTCGGCGCATCGAAATCGGACTGGTGCCGCTTGGGGCGCTCGGGCTGACCCTGTTCGGCCTGGACCTGTATTTCGCGCGGCCCGGAGCGGCACCCGAGTTGGGCCTGTCGGCCATGCAGTTCATCCAGACGCCGGGCAATCTGCGGATCGTGCTGGATCTGCTGTTGATCGGTTTTTCCGGCGGATTTTTCATCGTGCCGCTGTACGCTCTGATCCAGCAGCGCGCCGAACGCGCGCGACTATCGCGGATCGTGGCCGCGCTGAACATCCTCAACGCGGTGTTCATGGTTTCGGCGTCGCTGCTGGCAATCACCATGTTCAGCCGGGGCTACAACATTCCCGAAGTCCTGCTGCTGACGGCGGTCCTCAACGCCGTGGTCGCGATCTACATCTTCACGTTGGTGCCCGAGTTCCTGATGCGTTTCGTCAGCTGGATGCTGGTCAGCGTGCTGTACCGGATCCGGGTCGAAGGCACCGACCGGGTTCCCGACGAAGGCGCGGCGCTGGTGGTGTGCAATCACGTCAGCTACATGGATGCGTTGATCGTCATGGGCGCCGTCAAGCGTCCGATCCGCTTCGTGATGTATCACCGGATATTCGATATCCCAGTCCTGAACTGGATGTTCAGGACTGCGCGATGCATACCGATAGCGCCGGCCAGCGAGGACGCCGCGCTGCGCGAGCGCGCTTTCGCTGAAATCGACGCCGCATTGGCTGCGGGCGAGGTGGTCGGGCTGTTTCCGGAAGGCTCCTTGACCGCAGATGGCGAGATTGCCGGGTTTCGGCCCGGCGTCGAGCGCGTTCTCAGCCACCGACCAGTGCCGGTCCTGCCGATGGCCTTGCTGGGCATGTGGGAGAGCATGTGGAGTCGGCGCGATAGCGCACTTCGGCGCAGCCGGCTGCCGCGGCGGTTCCGCGCCCGGATTTGCCTGCTGGCTGGCGAGCTGACCGAAGGAAGCGCGGCAACAGCCGCCGGCCTCGAAGCACAGGTGCGCGCGCTGCGTGGCGCGCAGGCCTGAGCGGCGCAAGAAATGCGGGCTAGTTGGTCCAGCCGGCCAGCACGAACAGCGCCAGTACCGCAAGCCAGAGCAGAAGGATGCGCCACGCCAGGCTCATCGCGTCGCGCAGTTCCAGCAGCGCCGGCACACTGGCTTCGGGCAGCGGTGCGTCTTCATCTTCAGCCGCCTCGGCCAGCTCGCTGGCTACGCAGGCTCTGGCTGCCGCGCCCAAAAATCCGACATCCAGCGCCAGCCCATCGGCATGCCAGTCCCGCCAGGCGCTCAGGACGCTGTCGAAATTGGCCGCCAGGGCGAGACCGAGCGTCATCAGCTGCGCGGCTGGCCAATCGAGAATCCTCAGAAGATCGCCTGCTGCCGCACGACTTCCGGTGGGCAGCCCGTCGGCGATGGCGTCCTCAGCCACCAGCGCGGTCAAGCGATAGAGCAGGGCGCCGGCCGGACCGAGCAGGAGAAACCAGAGCAATACGCCGAACCAGCGGCGGAGCGCCCCGCGGAAAACCGCCTCGACCAGAATCGGGCCCTGGAGGCTGGGTTCGCCGGTGTCCGGCCAAAGCGTGCGCGCCGCTTCGAGTCGCTGGGCCTGGTTTTCGGCGCTGGCGATGCGCTCGACGTCGACGTCGAGGTCGCGTGGTCCCCAGCAATAGAACAGCACGATGACCGCGAACGCGAATCCGAACAGGCCCAGCAACCAGCCATCGGCAAGCCCGAACTGCAGCAACATCACCAGTGCGACCGGTACACCGACCAGCGGCAGCAACAGCCAGCCCGGCGTGAGCCAGCCCAGGGATTCCTGGCGCGCACGCAGCCAGTCGCCCCAGGCGCGCAGCCACGCGAAATTTCGAAGGTGGGTCAGGCTGGGCAGTCCGTGACCCAGAAGCAGGGCCAGGACTACGGCAAACAGGGTCGCGGCCATGAATCCTCCGGGGTGGTGATCGGGGCTGTTGGGTGCTGCGCTTTACAGCCTGCCGGCCTTGAACTTTAACAGACTGGCCCGGGCGCGCGCAGCTCAGTCGAGGGTGTCCGGAACTGCTGCGCCCTGTTGCTCCAGCCAGTCCTCGATCAGCCGCCGCGCAATCGAGATGCGCGGTGAGAGCAACAGCTGTCCGCTGCGCACTTCGGCGAGAAGACTGTCGACGTCGAACCATCGCGCATCTTCCAGTTCATCGCCGAAGCGCGGCTCGCCGGCCTCGGCCAAGGCGGTGAATCCGATCATCAATGCCGAAGGGAAGGGCCAGGGTTGCGAGGCGACATATCGGCTTTCGAGTACGCGTAAGCCCGCCTCCTCCATCACCTCGCGCTCGATCGCCTCTTCGAGCTGCTCGCCCGGCTCGACGAACCCGGCCAGGACCGAGTACCTGCGCGCCGGCCAGGTCGCCTGGCGCCCCAGCAACACCCGCTCGCCGTCGCTGACCAGCACGATCACTGCCGGATCGGTGCGCGGGTAGAACTCGCTTCGGCAGACCGGGCAGATGGCCTGGTGCCCGGCGCGGGAAAGCGACAGCGGTGCCCCGCACTGGCCGCAATGGCGCGACCGCCGCTGCCAATGGAGCAGGGAGCGCGCGTATGCCAACAATCCGGCTTGCAGCGGCTCCAGCCGGGCGGCGGCGGCGCGCAGTTCGATTCGGGTTCCCGGGGCGTTCGGGACATTCTCGGCGGGCAGGGCGAACCAGCATTGCCCGGTGTCGTCGCGACCCAGGAGGCTGGCGGATGAGAGGAGTTCGGGGTGATCAACGCCCTTGGGCAGATACAGGCGTGGCGCCTCACCCGGAGCGGATTCGGCGACTGCCGCGCCGGTGGGGTCGACAAGTATCACTCTGGCTTCCGGCCACAGCGCCAGCAGTTGGTCCGCGTCGCTGCGCAGCAGATCGGATCGGTCGGCACCGGTTCGGCCGAAGGCGTAGCCGGATCTAGCCTGCATGGCTCACGCCGACGCCCAATGCAGCCCCGCAGGCTGCACCGTCGCTGACCTGCCTTGGTGCCAGAGCCGAAACACCTTGTGTGGCTGCATGTATACGCCGACCGGCCGCTGCGCCGGCCTCATGGCACCGGGTCAGCCTGTCGGACGTGCGGTGACAATCGCTATCGGTCACCCACAAAACCGGCGCCGGTCGCCGCGATCTTGGCGCGACCATCCGGCCCCGGCACCAGAAATGCGAGTCGGCCTGGATCACACCGAGAACGAGCTGCCGCAGCCGCAGGTCGTTTTTGCATTGGGGTTTCTAATCACGAACTGCGCCCCGGTGAGGCCCTCGCTGTAATCGACCTCCGCGCCCATCAGGTATTGCAGGCTGAGCGGATCGACCAGCAACGTCACCCCATCGGTGACCACGGCCATGTCTTCGGCTTCGCGCTGCTCTTCGAAGCTGAAACCGTACTGGAACCCCGAGCAGCCGCCGCCGATGATGTAGACCCGCAGCTGGAGATCGGGGTTGCCTTCCTCATCGATCAGCCGCCGCACCTTGGTCGCTGCGGCGGGTGTGAAGACCAAAGGGGTTTCGATGGATTGGTAGCTCGGAGTTTCACTCATATGCATAGAGTCGGGGTGTGGCCCGTCATTATCAAGTGCTCTCGGGCCTGGAGTCGGGCCCGCTGAGCTGCTTTGGCTTGGTTTCCGTATGAATCAACCGGCCGGTGACCATCGCGCCTGCGGACATTTCAATGATGGTGTAATTGATATTGCCTTCGACCCGCGCCTGGTCGCCGAGCTCGATGCGCTCCGAGGCATAGACATCGCCGCGCATCTGTCCGCAGATGATGACCACCGGTGCGTGGACCTCGCCTTCGATCAGCCCCCGCTCCGACAGCGTCAGCACGCCATCGTCACCGCTGGCCCTGATCGAACCGTGCACGGTGCCTTCGATGTACAGGCCGCCGCTGAACTCCAGATCGCCGCGAACCTGAACCCGTGGCCCAAGCAATGTCTCGATTTCCCCCATGCCACGGCCGCGCCGACGCTTGTCCCCACCAAACATGCTTATCTCCCCGCCGATTGGCTGTTGAGTACGATCTGGTCCCAGTCGAAGGCCTGTTCCTGAGCGCGGCCCTCGCTGCGAAGCGTGACCTTGACCCGGTGCGGCTGAAAATCCATGGGCAACATCACGTTGCCCTGAATCTGCTGAAAATAGCGAAACTCGAATGACTCGGGCTGCGCCGGCTCCTGCTGCTTGAGCGTCTGCCAGCTCAAGGTGGCGAGCGCCCCTGACTGCACGCCTTCGAGCGCAAGAACCATCTCTCCGCGGCTGACCTTGCCGCGATTGAGGTTCTGAACCAGGGTGACCTGGTACGACCACAGGCCCTGTGCGCCCGGCGAGAAATTGACACTGTGCACGCTCAGGCCGCGACGCTGGCCCGACACGCCAACCAGTCGCTCATAGAAACTGACGTCAGCGCGCAGCTGCGCCATCTCCTCTTCGCGTTCCGCCAAGGTCTGCTGAAGGTCGCCATTCGCGGCACGGGTGATTTCTTCGGCCCGTCCCAGATTGGCCACTTCCTGTCGCAATCGGGACAGTGCGCTCTTGAGTTCGGCGATCTCTTCAGCCAGCAGCGCCCGTTCGGCTTCGACGCGCGATAGCGCCGGTGCCGCATGACGCACCGCCGCCTGCCAGGCCATCAACAGGCTGGCCAGCCACAAAAGCACGAGGAAGGCAGCCATGAGACGGTTCTGACGCCGTCGAGGCACGACGGAAAACCGCCTCCGGTTTGCAGGCATGGACATTGCACGGTGTGTACAGCAAAGAAGATAGCGGTATAGAGCCTGATGCCCTATCCGTCAAGGTTGGAGAAGTCCGTCGGTCGCGCGACACCGATGCCCGAGCCATTAGCGTGATCGGGTTCACATTTTAACTTCTTCCGGGCGAAGCTAACATAGCCCGACTGTTGCAGGCATAATCGCCCGAAATCATGAGTTCTTATGGCTACTGAAATCACACACGGCCTGGAAGACCTCCGCCAGACGTTTTTGCGCCACTTGCCCAAGCGGGTTGAGGCCGTGGCCCGGCGGATCGAGCAATTCCATGCCGAGGGTTGGGACATCAATGGCCTTTCGCTGCTGCACTCGGATGCCCAGCGGCTGGCCGGTGCCAGCGGAAGACATGGGCTGATCGACGCGAGCGAACTGCTGCTCGCGCTCGAGAGTCTGCTGGAGTCGGCATTGAAGGCCGATCAGCTTCCGGACTCCCGGACCGATGCGACGATCCTCGAGGTGGTTTCGCGTCTGCGCGACATTTTGACGTCGGCCGACAGCGACGAGCCGGATGCTGATTCGCAGGGTTTTTTTGCCCAACAGGTTGGCGAGGGAGCCAGTCTCGATCAGGGTAGCCATGGTTCCGCTCAGGGCCAGGACTCGCCGGAGCCAGGTCGTGCGCAGCCACCGGCGGAGGCATCCGCCCGGGACACCGCCGCAGGCGATCGCAAGGTGGCGCTGGAGACGGGCGCAGCGGCCGCCCGTCCCACGGCGACTTTCGTCCGCCGCGTCTATCACCTTTCCAGGGGAGACGATCTCAACCAGCAGATCGATAATCGACTCGCGGCGATGGGGTGCGAGGTCGAGGTTCTGGAGAGTGCCGACGAGCTGACAGAGGTGCTATCGGCCCTGCCGCCCGATCTGGTGGTGGTGGGTGCGGGTTTTTCCGATCGGCTCGAAGCCATTGGTGCTGCGTTGTTGCCAGCCCGGCAGCGCACCGGCACCGCATTGCCGTTGATCGTGATTACCGACGACGACGACATCGAGACACGCTTGCTGGCGCACCGCGCCCACGCCGACGCCGTTGTCGCGGCGCCGTCTTCGGCCGACCCGGTTCTCAAGCAGATCGGGATGCTGCTCGACCCGCAGCGTGAGCCGCCGTACCGGGTGTTGATCGTCGAGGACGACCGATCCCAGGGCGTCTTTGCCGAGAGTATTTTGCGCAATGCGGGCATGCTCGCCCAGGTGGTCGACGACCCGATGGCGGTACTGCCGGTCATGGCCAGCTTCGGTCCGGATCTGGTTCTCATGGATCTGCACATGCCCAAGGCCAACGGCATGGAGTTGACCGCCCTGATCCGGGAGCGCCCCGAGTTTCTGAACACGCCGATCGTGTTCTTGTCCGGCGAGAGCGACGAAGATATCCAGTTCGAGGCGCTCGAGGCCGGTGGCGATGATTTCATCGCCAAGCCGGTGCGTCCCAGACATCTGATTGCAGCGGTACAGAACCGGGTCCGCCGCGCCCGGGCAGCCAGCCTCAATGAAGACCGGCGGTCGTCGTGCGATCCGACGACGGGTCTGTATCGCCGGTCCTGGTTGCTCGACCGGATCAATCATCTGCTGGATGCCGCACTGGCAACCACCAGGAAGCGGCTTGGCGGCGTTCTGTATCTCGAAGTCGAGGGCGCTGCGCAGATACGCGAGCGCTTGGGCTTGGCGGCTCTGGAACACCTGCTGACCGAAGCGGGCCGCACGCTCGTCGATTCGATGGCCGGCGAGGGCCAGTGCAGTCGACTCGGCGATGCCAGCTTTCTGCTGGTCGCCCCCGACCTCGACATCCCGGACCTGATGAAACTGGCTGCCAAGCTGCATCGCAAGCTGGCCGAGCGGGCGTTCGAGACGGAGGCCACTCCGATCCGCCTGCGCTGCTCGGTCGGCGTTTGCGCGTTCGCGCATGGGTTCGCCGACGCGGGCGCCTTGCTCACTGCCGTGGAGCGCGCCTGCCGGCACGCGCGCGGCCTGGAGTCCGGGGTTTCTAGCTTCGATCCGCCCAAGGGCGCCGATCGCGATCGCGAAGGGGCGATTGTGGATTTGCTCCGGGAAGCCATCGAAAAGCACGCCTTCGAGCTCCTGTTCCAGCCGATCGTCGCCGTGCAGGGCAGCGAGGAAGCCCAGTACCAGACGCTGTTGCGCTTGCGCGACGACAGCGGAGATCTGCATCTTGCCGGCGAGATCGTGCCGCTCGCCGAGCGCGCCAACCTGATCGTGGACATCGACCGGTGGGTGGTGAAGCGCTCGCTGGAGGTCATCAGTCAACGTCGTGCCGACGGGCGATCGCTGCGCCTGTTCATTCCGCAGTCGCTGACATCCATGCTGGCCGACGACCAGGCAGAGTGGTTTCGAGGCGAACTGGAAGCGTTCGGGCTGCATGGCGGCTGCATCGTCCTCGAAGTGCGAATGGCGGATGCCGTCATTCAGTCAGCAGCCTTGCGGCCGGTGTTCCGCGCGCTTCAGGCCATGGGCGTGCAGCTTTGCCTGAGCCAGTTCGAACTGCTGCCCGAGTCGGAGCGGCTCATCAACGAGTTGCCGCTTGGCTACGCCAAGCTCGCGGGAAAATATCTTGCTGCCGGCGGCACGCAGGATGTTCGCGATGAGCTGCGCCAGTTGATCGATGATCTTCACCGGATGAATGTGAAGGTGGTCGGCCACCGGGTCGAAGACGCCCAGGCGGCAGCTACGCTGTGGATCAGCGGCATCGACCTGATCCAGGGAAATCTCGTGCAACAGGCGGAGTCGGGATTGGATTTCGATTTCGACGCAGCTGTTCTTTAGGGATGCCGGGCCGATCGCCAGACATGCCCGTTTTCCGCTGGCTGGCGCTTTCCGGCGCCGGCGGGGCGGCCGTCGTCTCGGCGTTGAATCATTTTGAGATCGCCGGCCCGTGGGCCAGCGTGGCGGTGATCTTTGCGCTGATGGCGCTGTTCGCGGTATTCGCGCTCAACCTGGGATTCCAGTCGCGGGCCGCCCGGATCGTTGCCGAGGCCTCGCTGCATGCGGTGGACTCGGCAACCCAGAAGTTGCAGTTTCGGGCGCTGGCCAGGGAACTGGAGACGCACAAACAACTGGAGCAGGAGCTGACCGAGGCCAAACAGGCTGCGGAGGCCGCCATGATGGCCAAGGGCGAGTTTCTGGCCACCATGAGTCACGAAATCCGCACGCCGCTCAACGGCATCCTGCCGATGCTGGAAATGCTGCGTGGCTCGCGGCTCGATTCTGACCAGAAGGAACTGCTGACCGTCGCGCACACCTCGGCCCGGCAGTTGTTGCGCATCGTGGACGACATCCTCGACTACTCCAAGCTAGAGGCCAACAAGTTCGAACTGGAAGTCGTTGCCTTCAATCTCCGCGAGTTGCTCGACTCGGTCATCAGGCTGATGTCGGGCGCAGCGGAAAAGAAGGGCCTGCGTTTGGTGTTGCGCTATGACGACAGGGTTCGACCGCTCATGCGCGGCGACCCCACGCGTCTGCGTCAGGTGCTGACCAACCTGGTCAGCAATGCGGTGAAATTCACCGAACGTGGTTCGGTCACGGTCTCGGTCGCGATGCAGGAAGCCAATCGCACTCATCAGATGCTCCGCTTCGAAGTGCGCGATACGGGGGTGGGCGTGGCGGCCGACAAACTCGGGCTGCTGTTCACGCCATTCACCCAGGCCAACGCGGCCACCACCCGGATATACGGCGGCACCGGGCTGGGTCTGGCGATCAGCAAGCGAATCATGGATTTGATGGGTGGACGGATCGGCGCGCAGTCGGAGCACGGCGCGGGCTCGACGTTCTGGTTCGAACTGGGGTTGCTGAAGGCGGTCGGCGACATTGCGGACGGCAAGGTCGACCTCGGTGCAGCGCATGTGCTGATGCTGACCGCCGACGCTGCAATCGAGCGCCGACTGCAGATCGCATTCACCAACTGGGGCGTCCGCTTCCAGTTCGCCAGCAACACCCAAGAGGCACTTGAGCTGTTGCGTGCCGCTGCATCCGCCGGAACCCGGAAGCTTTTTCACATCCTGATCGCCGATCTGAACACGGTTCGCACCACGGCGGTCGCCTTGCATCGCAATATCCGCCGCGAGCCGGAGTTGGACGCCCTGAAGGTCATTTACCTGCGCGGTCAGCAGGAAGTGCCCCTGGAGCTGATCGAACCCGACCGGGTCCGGATTCTGCCGCGCGGCTGCGAAGATGCGCTATTGCGGGTGCAGCTCACGGATTTCCTGACCGAGCAGCCGATCGACGCTGATTCGATCGCGGCGAAGCGGGAGCCGACTGCCGTGGCCGCGCTGCCGGCATGGCGCGCTCCGGAACGCGAGAGCACGCGTCCGCAGGACAAGACGGTAGCGCAACCGAATAAGCCGGCGACTCGCGACGACGACCATCGCAGCCTGGCGGCAGCGCCAGCCGCATCGCGCCAGCCACCGCTGAAAGGGCGTCTCCTGTTGGTGGAAGACAACCCGGTGAATCTCATGGTTGCCCAGCGATTGCTGTCCAGCCTGGGCCTGGAGTGCGTGACCGCAGGCGATGGCGCGCAGGCTCTGGACAGGATGGCTGAGCAGCGCTTCGATCTGGTCCTGATGGATTGCCAGATGCCGATTCTCGATGGTTTCGCCGCGACCTCGGTACTGCGCGAACGCGAAGCGCTCGGCGGCCAGCATCTGCCGGTCATCGCGCTGACCGCCAATGCCATGAA
>JAXMJH010000146.1:0-6275 GCA_034376725.1 Lysobacteraceae bacterium
TGCCAGCGGGTCGAAAACTCAGTGTTTTGGACAGTCGATAATTCACCGAACCGCGCGGCACGGCCATTTAAGGCCGATCAGCGCATGACACTGTTAATCAGGGGGTCGTAGGTTCGAGTCCTACTTCGGGCGCCAAATTCTGGAGCCTATGGCACCAACAAAAAAACCCGCCTTTCGGCGGGTTTTTTTTGTTGGTGCGATGTATCAGGGGCAAGCGGCAAAGGTGATCGATTGAATCCTGCCCTGTCCGGTCACCTTGCAGTCCAACACCGCCGGCCGGGTCTCGCCTTCCAGTGCAAACCGGATCACGATGTTGTCTTCCGGCGCCAGCGAGCCAAATGACACCTCGGTCGATTCGGCGCGCAATCCGACCGCAGCGGTCGCCGGGAACGGCCCGTTCACCGCCGAACCGTTCAAGGTGACGCTATCGACGCGATAATTCTGGCAAACAGGACGGTCAATGATGTCGTCTCCGGCCTTGTTGCCGTCAGTACAGGTCACGCGCTCGGTGACCGTGGCCTGGCCGTTGTAGTTCGATACCACCACGCTGGCAGGCAGGTTCAACGGCGAGTTGGTCGCGCAGCGGTAGTCACGCAGGCTGGCGGTATCAAGGCCAACCGGACCGCAATCATTGACCGAGGTTCCCACTCTCGATGCCACCAAGGGGTCGTTGCCCGAGCTGCCGTCGCCAATCTGGGCCAAATTGCCCAGCGCCACGTTGAACGACTCGCCCGATGTCGGCGGAGGCCCGCTGCCTGTGCCAACCCGAAACGTCTGTGCATCGCTCAGTGCCCCGGCTGCATCGTCCGGGTCGACCGGCACAAAGATCGCGAGACCCGCGTTGGACCGGCCGATGTTGGCTATCGCGTCGGCAATCACGCCGTCGCCCGCACCAGCCAAGGCGCGCACCCGTCCACGCTTCGGGTCCAGCGGGTCGCCAAATATCGAACCTGCGCCCTTCAGCACGTCGATGACGTTCGCTCTGCTCTCCGACCATTCGGCCAGCTCGGTGAGATTGATGGTGGTAAAGGGCACGAACGGCAGGATGCAGTCGCGCGTCGAGCCGCATTCGCTGCGCTGCGTGGCGATAGCGTCGAGGGCCGGTTGCTCCAGATGGTCGATGAACAATCCGCGCGCATGCAGCCAGCGGAAATCGCCCGCGTTTCGGGTGATGCTGATCGACGCCGGGTCTTCCAGTCCGTTGGACGCGTAGAGCGTAGCCAAATTGGCCGGCATTTGATCGACAAACTCGGCGTCCAGCGCGCCGAGCACGAAGTTTGCGTAGCTCGTGACTGCCACCGGGTCCGGCACCGGGCTTTGCGCCGGCACGCCAGCAACGGCAGAGGTCTTGAGCAACCCGAAGAACTCATTGTTCAGGTCGCTGGCCACGCGCCACAGCCCATCCACCCGGATCAGCCGGCAGGCTTCGATGTATTGATCCGTGCCGCCGGCCAATACCAAGGTGCTGCCACTGAGCTTGTAGTGCTGGTGTGCACCGGCCCGGAACGGATCGAACTTGATGATGTCGCTGGCTGAATCATGGTGATCGCGGCAGCAATCGGTGCACAGCTGGCTTTGGACCAATGCATTGTTGCCCTGGCCGCTGGGCGCGGGGCCGGCTGGTGGCTGGGCATTGGTGGGTGCCGGCGGGATGTAGCGGGAACCATCCCAGTAGGTGGGTCGAAACTGGGCGCTGAACACACCAGTAAGGCTGTTGCCGGCGCCGAGCGCGCAGCGACAGGCCACGACGCTGGTTTCCACCCGCTTCTGGATTTGCACCAGATTCGGGTCGCCGGTCCCGGCGCCGCTGAAGTTGAGAATGTTGAACCGGGTTTCGATGATCGTGTTGTTCTGGCCCTGACTGACGATCACCGGCTTGGGGTTGGTGGCCGCCGTCTCGCTGCCGTCGCCGGTGGCAATGGGAATCACGCCCGGTCCTTCCGGATTCTGGGTAATGACGATCGGTCGCTGATTATTGAGCGTGGAGCCCAGCTGCGACAGGTCTGGCGAGGTCAGGCTTGCGCCCAGCGGGCCGATCAGGTCGGAGAGCACCAGGCTGCGCTGGCCGCTTCCGTAGGGGTCGGTCCAGCCGACGGTGATGTCGATCTGCTTGAACTCGGCCAGCGGTGGCGGCGCGCCCGGCGGCAGCGCGGTAACGAAGGTGCCGCCATTGTCGAACCAGGCCTGCGAATTGTAGGTGATCGTGAACCCACCGGCTGCGGCCGGATCGGGGATGATGTAATTCTCAGCCGCCACATCGACGGTGTTTGCACCGGTAGGAATGGCCTGGTAGCCGCCGGCGCGCAGATCTTCGAGCACGGCAACCGCCGCCGCGCTGGCCGACGAGCGGATGCGGGCATCGACGCTGCTGCGGATCATCGCCGACTGAAGCGCGGCCAGCGCCAGCAGGCCGGTAGACAGCACCACGACCGCGATCAGGGCTTCGAGCAGCGAAAAGCCGCGGGGCCGGGCACTTCGGGTGGCCGGGCGTGTGTTCATCTGGAAACGGCGGGGAGTCATGGTTTCATCCTCGCATCAGTAGGAGAAGCGATCGGTCCAGGCACCCGGCAGGGTGCCGAAGGCCTGAAGTTCCGGAGAATTGACCAGCGCGCTCAGCACGGCCTCGTTGTAGATGAATGCGGCCGTGCCGTTGAGTTTTTCCATCTCGCCTTGCACCACGGCGGCACCGTAGATCACAGTTCGACCCGCGACGCGTAACTTGGCATCGCCGCCTGTCGCCTGGTTAAGCACGTCACCGAGCGCCCGGACAAACAGCAAGCCAAACAGCCGGGACTGTGAGGTGAATTGAGCTTCCCCGTCCACCACCAGCACGACCGGGTTTTCCGGGCCGCCCACCTGACCGCCAACCTGGCAGCCGACGCGATCCCAGACCAGCCCGCGTGCCGCAGCGGTCAGGAAGGCGCAGCCGCGTTCGCGAGCGTCCCGGCTGGTGTCCGGGTTCGCGACGATGATGACGTTGGCATTCTGAAGCAACCACAGCTCGTCGGCGCCGATGTTGTTGCCAGGGTTGGCCGGGTCGGGCACGTTGATCCGGGTTTCGCAGAAGAAATCGCCATCTTCATCCGTGCGCACCTGCACGCCGAACACGAACTCGAACAGATCGCAAGGAAAATCCTGCGGGCGGACATCGGCATTCGGGCCGCAGGAGGCGCCCAGCGGGTCGACATCAAGAATGTCGATCCCCTCGCCGCAACTGTTGCCCGGTTTGCTGAACGAAAGCGAGTTCTCGTCGGCCGGACAGCTGCAGTCGTCGCACAGCAGAATGTCGGTGCGCACGATGCTGCACCCGTCGGCGGTGCCGCAGAACGTGGCCGGCGCGTTGTTCTTGGCGCCGAAACGGACGAATTCATCCAGATAGCAGGTCTGCGGCGTGCCATTGGCGGCGACATCCTTCCGGGTCCACACCGAAACCGGCACGCCCGGACCGCCCGCATTGGGATTGCCGACCACATCCAGGCTGCCGGCCACATTCATGCTGCCCGAAGACATGATCGGCGGAACCCCGGTCACCGAATTGAGCTTGCTGAACGAGGTGATCGACTGCACCAGGGTGGCCGAGGAAGCCTCGCCGGCCACCTGGGCCCGCGAAACGATGCTGAGCACGCTGGAGCCGCCGCCCGAAAGATCGGTTGCGCACGGTGAGCCCGGCGCCGCGCCATCGGGAATGCGGCAGACCACGGCGCCGACGGTGACATTGGCGTTGAAGCCGCTGGCCCCCAAGGCCAGCGTTCCACCCGCCATGGGCGCGGGCAGCGTCAGGTTTCCGGTGTAGAACTGGCGCACGCCGCCAGCGGGAAACACCCCGCACGGGAAACTGTTGTCGGTACAGGCCTGCCAGCGCGTCGGATCGCGAAGCTGGCCGACATTCTGCTTGAAGAATTCACCGCCGAAATTGAGCCCCGCCTCGGCGGCATAGTGGGCCATCTTCGATCGGAAATCATTGCCCGAGGCGCGCTGCTCCTGCAGGCCGACATTAGTGGCCAACAGCACGATGACCGAAAGCAGCAGCAGCAGGATGACCGCCACGATCAGGGTGACGCCGCGCTGGCGGCGCAGAGCAGTAGTGGCGCGCAGGACGAATGTCTTGTTCATGACGTGGCCTCGAATCCGGAAAGCCCGGTCTGGCGTGCGATGGGAGTGGGTGTTCATGGCGTAGCGACCGGCGGCGGATTAGCCGAGGATCGGATGCGGATGCGCTGACCGAAGCTGCGCACGATTTCGTTGGCACCCGCGCCGATCCGTGCCTCGATGAGAAGATTGATGCCGGCGCAGGTGTTGTTGGTGTTGTCGGTGGCGAAACAGCCGGCGTCGGAACCATCAAATTCGAGGCGGGTGATGCGAATCTCGGGCGAACTGATCGGCTGGACCGTACCCGGCGCCCCGCCGGTGCAATAGCCGGTCAGCGCGCCGGGGATGTTGGCGGCCGGGTAGCGCGCCACATTGATCCGGTTGGTGGCGCCGTCCAGCCAGATACGACGACCCGGCCTCGGGTCGGAATTCGCATCGCCATCGTCCGGGATGAAATAAGCGAACTCGATACAGTCGGTGCTTCCGTTGTTCAGCACTCTCACGCCACTGAACTGGGTGACCTCTGGCGGCAGGGGCGTCGCGCCGACAGCAGCAAGCAGATCCGGAGCCGAAACATGCCGCGCACGGCGAATCTCCCGGCCAATCAGTTCAGTCAACGCCCGCAGCTCCTGCGTCAGCCGGATCGAGCGCAGATTCTCGGAATTGGCCTGCACCGAGGACACGATGAAGGCGACCAGGGCGCTGACCACGATGATGCCCACGGCCGTGCCGACCAGCAGTTCGATCAGCGTGACGCCGCGGATACGCGAACGCGTTGCGGGTGGCATGGCCCTCAACATGGCCCGTAGTTCCCGAACGGCGGGCTTCCGCCCGGGATGCAGACCCGGACGTGACCCAGCGGCTGGACCTGGAACTGGAGCTGGAACCGGCCGCTTTCCGATGTGGCAGTGATGGCGGTGCCGGCGGCAAGGGTTTGCAGCGTGCCCAGTTTGCGGTCGAACACCAGATTGCCGGCCACGGTGTCGAGTTGGACGCCCCGGTAGGCATCGCCGGCGGCGACCACCACGCGCTCCGTACCAATAAGGCAGGCTGCCGCATTGGTGCAATCGCAGGGGGCGGCAGCCCCAACCAAGGCGTTGGCGGCCGGGTCGGCGGCTGCGTTTGCGCCGACGCACCAGGCCGCTTGGGTGCCGCCCAGACTCACGGCCACGTTGCGATCGCGCTTGACCGCCTCGGCGCGGGCGCGGTTCATCAACGCCACGATGTCGTCGACCGCACCGCGAAGTCGGGCCTTTTCGAAGAACTCGCTGAACGACGGCGCGGCCAGCGCAATCAGCACGGCCAGCACCGAGACGGTGATCAGCAGCTCGATCAAGGTGAAACCGGTACGCCGGGGCGATCGGGATGAGGCCTGATCCATGGATCCCTGATACGGTTTGGACTGCATGCATCGTACCGCCAGAAGCGTTCAAGTCCAGCCTGAATCGACAGGCGGCGGTCTGACAGCGACAGCCGGATTTACCGGCCCGCCCAGCGGCGGTAGCATGGGATCACTTTACAGGGGCGACCATCGAACCATGAAAACCTCTCGCGGTTTCACATTGATCGAGCTGATGATCGTGGTCGCTATCGTGGCCGTCCTCGCCGCGATCGCGGTGCCGGCTTATAACGAGCAGGTCCGCAAGGGTCGCCGAGCCGATGCGGTTCAAGGGGTATCGCAGCTGCGGCTGGACCTGGAAAAATGGCGGGCTGACCGACCTTCTTACGCCAACACCGCCCCGGCCAGCCCGAACTATCCCGCCCTGCCGATCAGCCCGTTTTACACCTTCGCCATCGTCAACCCAACCGCAACTGCTTACAGTATCACCGCCACCGCGCAAGGTGCGCAGGCCGGCGACAAGTGCGGCGTCCTCACCCAGGCCAGCGCGGCGACAAAGCCGACCTGGGCCACGGCAGCCTGCAACTGACAGAGGTTGAGCGCGGATTGGCGCAATCGGGCGATAGACGCCGACAAGCTGGACGACCCCAGCGGCGGCGGCATTTCCATCGCAGTGAATAACGCCACCGCTGACCCAACGACCAAGACTCCGGCCGGCTGCTGGTAGCCTCGCGACGGATTCGCCCGAAGCACGGCGCCTGCGGCGCCGCCCCCCTCTCTCCAAACCTCTCCCCCTCGGAGGGGGGAGAGGCTTCAAAGCGCCCCGCTCTCTCCAAACCTCGTTGCT
>JAXMJH010000147.1:0-34737 GCA_034376725.1 Lysobacteraceae bacterium
CGTCAAGCACGAAGCTGGCCGATGTCGCGCCCACCACCACAGTGCCGTCCAGGAACCAGCGGTAGCGGAATTCACCCAGACCATCGGCATCGCTGATATCGTTATCGGTGGTCACGGTTTCGCCTTCCAGCGCCGTGCCGATGATGACCAGCGTGCCGGTCGGCGGGTTGTTGGGATTGGCGGCACAGGTCACCTGCACCGTGGTGACATCCGCGCCCGCCAGCGCGCCGCTGCCGCCGGTCGCCTTGCAGGTCAGGTTGGGACCACTGGGCTGGGTAGCGACGGTGACGGTGTAGCCGGACAGATCGGCCAGCGCGGTGGCGAAGGTGAACGCGCCGTTGGCGGTGATCGCCAGATCGTCGCCGCCATTGTTGCGCAGCACCAGCCCGCTTCCGCTCAAGCCCGAAACCGTGCCGCCGACGGTGAAGGTGTTGGTGGCGCAGGTCACCTGCACGTTGGTGATGTCGGAACCGGCCAGCGTGCCGGAACCGTTGCTGACCGTACAGGTCTGGCTGGGGTTGCCCGGCGGAGTGGCGACCGTGACGGTGTAGCCCGACAGGTCATTCAGCGCGGTCGGGAACGTGAACGGCCCGTCCTCCGCGATGGCAAGATCGTCGCCTCCGTTGTTGCGCAGCACCAGCCCGGCGCCTGCCAGGCCCGAAACCGTGCCGCTGATGATGTAGCCGACAGTGAAGCAGGTGACCTCCACAAAGAACATGCCCCCCGCGACAACAGTGCCCGTGCCATTGAACACTTCGCAGGTCTGGCCCGGCGGCTGCGCCGACACGGTTACGCTGAAGGGGAGGCCGAGAGTGACCTGCGTCGGGAACACGAAGAAGATATCTTCCTCGCCCAGCACCAGGTCGTCGCCGCCGTTGTTCTGCAGGGTGACGGTGCGGTTGGCGCCCAGGCCGGACAGCGAGCCGCCGATGGAGAAGCTGTTGGTGGTGCAGTTTACGGCCACATTGATCACGTTCGTCGTGGCCGCACCCGCAGCATTGCTCACCGTGCAGGTCTGCACCGAAGGCTGTGTCCTCACGGTCACGCGATACGCGGCGCCTTCGCTGATCGGTGTAGTAAAGACGAACGTACCGTTTGCGGTCAGCCGCAGGTCATCGCGGCCGTTGTTCTGCAGGGTCACGGCCAGACCGGCGGCAAGACCGGTCACAGTACCGCCAATGGTGGCAGGGGTTCCCGTCACGCAATCGATCCGGATGTTGGAAACAGTGCGGGTCGCCGTACCGGACCCATTGCTGACGAAGCAGGTCTGACCGGCAGGTGCGCTTGACACCGTGACTGCGTAGGGTTCGCCGTGCAGCAGTTGGGTGGCGAAGACGAAGGCGCCGTCGGCACCGAGTACCAGATCGTCGCCGCCGTTGTTCTGCAGGGTGAGGCTGCCGCCTGCGACCAGCCCGGACAGGGCTCCGCCGATGGTGTAACTGTTGGTGACACAGGTCACATCGATATCGGTCACGTCGGCCATGGCGACACCGCTGCCATTGCTGACCGTGCAGGTTTGTCCCACCGGTTGCGTCGAGACGCTGACGGTGTAACTGGTGCCCTCAGGGGCCGTCCGTTCCGTGAAGGTGAAGTTACCGTCGCTGCTGACCACCTGGGGGCTACCGACCGTGGACAAGTTGAACAGGGACAAGGTGACGCTGAGACCCGGATCCAGGCCCGACACAGTGCCCCCGATGGTGAAGCGGTTGGGGATGCACACCACCTGCACACCACTTACCTCACCCAGAGCGACGCCCGCGCCGCCGGTCACCTCGCAGGTTCGGCCGACCGGTTGCGCAGTGACGGTCACCGCATAGCTGGCGCCGTGCGTGACGCGGGTGGGAAAGACGAAGCTGCCGTTTGCGCTGAGCACCAGGCTGTCGGCACCGTTTCGCAGCGTCACGCTCTGGCCAGCATCCAGTCCGAACAGGGTGCCGCCGATGCTGTAGGTGTTGGTGATGCAGACCACCTGTACGAAGGGAACGTTGGGGAAGTTGGCCGTCACTGTGCCCGTACCTGCGGCCACGAAGCAGGTTTGGCCGGTCGGCTGGGAGGTCACGACGACGTTGAAGGTATTGCCCGGCCCGAGAAGGGTGGGAAAAGCGACGAGGCCATTGGCAGAAAGCGTCAGGACATCGTCGTTGTTGCGCAAGCCGACGCTCAGTCCGGCGTTGAGTCCCGTAAGCGTGCCGCTGATGGTGAAGGTGCCGACCGCGCAGTTGACCTGGATGTCGTTGACCTCACCCAGGGCGTTGCCGCTGCCATTGGCCACGGTGCACACCTGGCCTGTCGGTTGGGCGATCACGCGCACGTCGTAGGGGCTGTCGAAGGCCAGTGTGCCAAAGCTGAATGGTCCGTTGGCGGTGATGACCCGGGTCTCGCCATCGCTGTTCCGCAGGGTCAAACTGCCGCCTGCGGCGAGTCCTGCCACGTTGCCGCCAAGGGTCGGCACCAACAGAAAGCCATACGCCGCGCCGCTCCCTGGAGCACCGTTGGGCGGGCCTTGGATTGTGTTGACTCCTCTGCCAGCAGTGCTTTCCTGGGGTGTCCCCACCACCAGCCTGCTGCCCGACACCGCCACGGAATGCCCGAACAAAAAGTTGCCGAAGTCCGTGTTGGATGCCTTGATATATGCCTGTGGGCGCCAGGCGGTTTCGCTGCGCACGAATGTATAGACGGCACCGCTGCTCGCTATGCTGTTGTTGGCCTGGTTGCCGTCAATGCCGCGGGCATTGCTGTCTTCGTTGATCGCCCCCACCGCCAGCAAGTTGCCCGATAGGCCGACCGAGGAGCCGAACTCGTCGCCAGCCTCGGTGTTGGACGCTTTCAGGTAGGCCTGCTGGCTCCAACTGCCGTCACGTCCGCCAGTGCGCACGAACACGTAGGCCGCGCCGCTGTTTGCAGCGCTGTTGTCGGACTGATTGCCGTTGACGCCGGTGGCGTTGCTGTCCTCCAGAACGGCCCCTACCACCAGCGTTTCACCCGATAACGCCAACGAGTGACCGAAAAAGTCGCCGGCATCGGCGTTGGAAGCTTTCAGATAGGCCTGCTGGAACCAATTACCGACATTGATCCCCGCGCGCTGAAACACATAGACCGCACCGCTATCGGCCGCGCTGTTGTCTCCCTGATTGCCATTGACCCCAGTGGCGTTGCTGTCTTCCAGTCGGGCGCCCGCCACCACGGTCGTGCCCGAGATCGCCACCACGTGCCCGAACTGGTCCCCCGCACCCGTGTTGGAGGCTTTCAGATAGGCCAGCTGGCTCCAGCGTCCGTTGGTCTCGTTGCGTTCGAACAGATAGGCCGCACCACTGTCCCCGGCATTGTTGTTGCTCTGGTTGCCGTTCACCCCGGTCGCGCTGCTGCTTTCGTCTGGCGCCCCCACCACCACCCGATTGCCCGACGCGGCCACGGAATGACCGAATCTGTCGCCACTGTCGGTGTTGGAGGCCTTCAGATAGGCCTGCTGGCTCCAGATGCCGGCAATGCCACCAACACGGACAAACACATAGGCTGCGCCGCTTCCGGAGGCGAAATCGGCGAATTGGTCGCCATTGACGCCGGTGGCTGAGCTGTCCTCGCCCGGCGCGCCCACCACCAAGATGTCACCCGACACGGCGACGGAATGACCAAACTGGTCGCTCGCGTTAAGGTTCGAGGCCTTGAGATAGGCCTGCTGCATCCATTGGTTGCCGCCGAATCGCACAAACACGTAGGCCGCGCCGCTCTGCTGACTCGAGTTGCTGCCCGGATCGCTGCCGAGGCCACTGTCTTCGAAGGGTGCCCCAACCACCAGCGTATCTCCGGACAGCGACCCGGACAGCGCGATCGAGTCGCCGAACCGGTCACCTGCTTCCGCATTGGAAGCCTTGAAGTACACCTCCTGGCTCCAGGCCGGATCAATGGTGACGGGGTAACGCGCCAAGGCATCATCGATGCTGAGCAGCAAGTCACCGGCCTGGTTCAACTGCATGCGGGCCGGCAAGATCTGCCCATCGGTGTCCCACACCTTCAGGCCCGCATAGTTCAGGGCGCCCTCACCTTCGCCAATTCGCAAGGCCTGGCCGGTGGCATCCAGTTGGACCGGGGTGTTCTCCGGCACCTCAAGCGCCATCCGCAATTGCAGCGGACTGCCGTCGGCATCTGCCGGGCGCTGCTGTAGTTCAAACCACTGTTCCAAGGTGCCGGGTCGGTTGAGCCACCACTCCCGCAGGTTGTCGTCCCACTGGTAATGCACCACCGCGCCCTGGTCGTCGGTCTCGGCGCGCAGCGAAGGCGTGCCGGCTTGAATCAACTGCCCGTAACCGTAGGCCTTGAGCTGCAGCGACACGTCCAGTCGCTGACCCTCGACCTGGGTGCGTCCGTCCGGGGAATAGCGCTGGACCAGGCCCAGTGCATCGTTTTGCGCCTGGAAGCCGTCCACCGCGTCGCCTTCGGCGCGGTGTCGATGGGCCGCGATCTGCGCCTTCACCGAAGCCCACTCGGCATCGCTAAGCTGCTCTATTCCTTCAGGTCTAGCTGCCCACGACAGGCAGCTGATCAGCAAGAGCGATGCTATCGCCGTGAAGCGGATGGAGGTGCCATGGATCGCCGTCATCGTCATTCCTCGAGTTGATCGTCGCTTCGGTTGCCGACCGGGAGATCGGCAGGTCCTTGTGGTTGAATGTTGCCGTCGATATCCTTGAGCCGGAGGCTAGTGAGGATCTATGTGCTGGTTCTCGATCTGGCCCGGCGGCGGCGACTCCCCGTCCGTCGAATCGGCACGGCCCGCGCGCTCGCGTTCGGACGCGCGAACGTCGAGCAAGGCCTCCAGTGCGGCCAGCTCGTCGTCAAGTCCGCGCGGCGGCCGGGGTGGTTGTTTGGGCAGAGCCATGGCGACACAGCATGCCGAATCCGGTTTTGGGCGGCTCGACCCCACGTTGCGAGAATCCGACCGGATGTTGCGAATACCCGAGTTTTCAGTGAATTCGGTATCGGACAGCGATCCGCCCGCCGTGCGACGGATAGAATCCGTTGCATGAGTTTCCGTTCATGCATCCGCCCGTTGTGGCTCACAGTCGTTCTGCTGATCTGGCTGCCGGGGCAGGCGGCGGTGCGCGTCCCGGCCGCGCGAGTGGCCGAGGGCTGGACTGTGCGCCACTGGACGGTCGAGGACGGGCTGCCGGTCAATTCGATCAACGCAATGACGCGCAGCCGCGACGGCTACCTGTGGCTGGCGACAGTGGACGGACTGGTGCGCTTCGATGGTGTGCGGTTCGAAGTGTTCGATGGCGGCAATTCGCCAGGGCTGGTGGCCAACCGGCTCATGGTTCTGGAGCAGGCCGGCGATGGCGCGCTTTGGATGACCAGCGAGGACATGCGACTGATGCGTTGGAAGGACGGCGCTTTCCGGGGCTTTGGGGCGGCCGACGGGCTGCCGGATTCGTCGGTGATTTCACTTTCGGTGGGCGCGCGCGACGTGTGGGCCGGCACGGACGTCGGGGTCGCGCGCTGGACCGGCGACGGCTTTCAGCGCATCCCGGCCCCGCACTGGGCCGAACGCACCACTGCGATTGCCCAGAACGACGACGGCACGCTGTGGTTGGGGGCCGAAAGAGGCCGACTGGCACGACGGTTGAAAAACAGTGAGCTGAAGCGGGCACAGGTGGCGGGACGGATCTGGCGACTGCTGCCGGACGCGGACGGTGGTGCCTGGATTGCGCATGAGCAGGGGCTGGCCTACTGGCCGCCGACCGGGCCGGTGCGCGAGGTGATCCACGATCTGCCGATCCGGCGGATCGAATTTGCCGGGTCAGCACTGGTGCTGCGGACCGACGATCATCTGTACCGCTTCGCGGCCGGCGAGCTCGAGCATCTCGGGTCCGCGCAAAACGACAGCGGCCGTGATCCGCTGACGCTATCCAGCGGCAATGAGTTCTGGCTGAATCTGGCAGGCGGGCTGGCGCTGGACAGGGAGACGGTGTTGCGCATTGATCGCAACGTGACCGACTGGCAGATCGACGCAGCCGGCGGGCTGCTGGTGGCTACGGCCGGCGACGGTCTGTACCGGTTGGCGCGGGCCGATGTGCAGCGGCTGGCCGGCCCCGCGGCGCTGAACGAAGCGGCGGCCTATCCCATCGTGCGTGCACCGGATGATCGCCTCTGGATCGGCACCGGCGGGCAGGGGCTGTTCGTGGTCGAGCCGGGTGAGCGACAGGCAGTCCAATTGGCCGCCAACACCCTGACCAGCTTGGTGCTGTCGGTTTTGCCGGAGGCCGGCGACAACGGCTGGGTCGGTGGCGACGGTTTATGGCGACTGGATGGGGGCGTGGCCCACCAGCGCGGGGTGCCTGCCGCATTGCAAGTCGAAACGGTCCACGCGCTGTTTCGCGACTCAAGCGAGCGACTGTGGGTGGGCACGCGCGATGACGGCTTGTGGCGGCGTGATGCCGACGGCTGGCAGCGGCTGCACCTGCCTGAAGGCCAGACCAGGGCCAAGGTGCGCGTGATCGCCGAGCATCGCGGGACGGTCTGGCTGGGCAGCAACGGTCATGGTCTGCTGCGCTGGCGCGTACCGGAGGGCTTCGAGGTGGTCGGACGTTCGTCCGAAGCCCCCGGCGCGCGGATCCGCGCACTGCACCTCGACGACCGTGGCCGGCTGTGGATCGGCACCGAGGATCGCGGCCTGTGCCGGCTGGACGACCCGACCGCAGCGCTTGCCGAGCTTGTGATTGGCTGTCTGAATCGCAACCACGGCCTGCCGATCGATGGAATTCACCAGGTGCTGGACGATAACCGTGGCCGGCTGTGGCTGAGCAGCAACCGCGGCCTGTTCTCGGCCAGCCCGAACGAGCTGGATGCGGCATTCGAGGGCGTGTTGCTCAACCCGCGACTGCTTACCGAGGCCGACGGCATGGCCAACCGCGAGGCCAACGGTGGCGTGCAGTCGGCCGGGACCGTCGACGCGGCCGGACGGGTGTGGTTTCCGACCATGCGCGGGCCGGTGATGCTGGACCCGACCCGACTGACGACGCGCTTGTCGGCGCCATCGGCGGTGATCGAGGCAGTACATCTGCCCGGTCGCATGCTGACACCGCGCGGCTCCTCGATGGAACTGCCGCTGGGCGCGCGCAGCCTGTCGCTCCGCTTCACCGCGCCTGAGTTTTTCGACCCCGGCCAGTTACGCTTCGAAACTCGCCAAGGTCGGGACAATGTCTGGCTGTCGGTGGGTACGCGCCGGGTTGTCGACTTCACCAACCTGACTCCGGGAATTTTGAATGTCGAAGTCCGCGCACGGCTGGGCAATTCCACGCCGGGGCCGGTGGCCGCCCTGGCGCTGGTGATCCCGCCGCGCTTTCACGAGACGCGGTTGTTCCAGATCGTGTTGGTAGTGCTGACGATTGCCTTGCTGCTGCTGGTTTGGCAGTGGCGTGAGTGGCGTCAGGCAAGCGAGCGCAATCAGCTGGAACACAGGGTAAGAACGCGCACGCAAGAACTGGCCTCGGCCATGCGAGAGGCCGAGCAGGCGCACGACCGGGTCGCGGCTCAGGCCGAGCAGCTGCGGCAGCTGGATAATGAAAAGCGCAGCTTCTTCGCCAATATCAGCCGTGAGCTGCGCACCCCGCTGACGCTACTGCTCGGACCGCTGGAGCACGACGGGGAGGCCGACGTGCTGGTCAAGCAGTTGCCGCTGATGCGCCGCAACGCGCGCCGGCTCAATCGCCTGGTCGAGCAGATCCTCGACCTGCAGCGCATCGAAGCTGGCCAGTTGGAGGTGCGCCCTGAACTCTACGACCTCGCCGACTGGGCCCAAGGCGTCACCGCGCTGTTCCGTTCGCTGGCTGAACGGCTCGATATCCGCTTGCGATTCGAGGCCTCAACAGAGGGCGTGTTGGCCTGGTTCGATGCTGCTCAAATGGAAAAGGTGCTCGGCAACCTGTTGTCGAACGCGATCAAATACTGCCGACCCAGCGATGCGGTGACGGTGTGGGTTGAGCGCGACGGTGAGCGCGCCGTGCTTCGCGTCGACGACACCGGGCCCGGCATTGCACCCGAGCATTTGCCGCACCTGTTCGACCGTTTCTACCGCGCCGTCTTGCCCGACAGCACCGCCGAAGGCAGCGGCATCGGGCTGGCGCTGGCGCGCGAATTGATGCGACTGCATGGCGGTGACCTGAATGTCAGCAGCGAGGCCGGCAGAGGGTCTTGCTTTCATCTGCACTGGCCGGCCCAGGCATGTGCAGGAACACTGGCAGGCACGGTCTCAGCCGAATCGGATGATCGGAATGAGGAGGCGGTCGAGGCACCTTCGCGCGATATGGCCGCAGAGTTTTCGGAGGCGGATGATGTAATGCGCATTCTGGTGGTCGATGACAATGCCGATCTGCGGCACTGGTTGTCCGGCGCCCTCGGCCGGCGCTACCGCGTTGACCAAGCCGACAGCGGTCTGGACGCCCTGGCACGAATGAAGCTGACCCTGCCCGATGTGGTCGTCACCGACTGGATGATGCCGGAGATGGACGGCCCGAGCCTGCTCAAGGCGATGCGCGACGACGATACTTTAAGCGGTGTCCCGGCCATCCTGCTGACCGCGCGCGCCGGGGACAATGATCGTCTGCACGGCTTGCAGTCCGGTGCGGTCGCGTTCGTGGCCAAGCCGTTTCGGCTCGACCAGTTGGAGGCCCAGATCGACAGCCTGATCGCCTTGCGACTGCGTCTGAGACACGCGCAGACCGGGCGTGACGATACGATGCCCGAGCCGGTACAGCGCAGTGAAAGCGAGTGGTTGCAGCGGCTGCGCAGAACCATAATCGAGCACTTGCACGATCCGGAATTTGGCGTCAGCGCGCTGGCCGACGCGATGGCGATCGGCCGCACTGGCCTGTTCCGCCAGCTCAAGGAGGAGCTGGACGCCAGTCCGTCGGACCTGATCCGCGATATGCGCCTAGCGCGCGGCAAGGCATTGCTGGACGCCAATGCCGGTAGCGTCAGCGATATCGCCTACGCTGTCGGATTCAGCAGCCTCGATGGCTTCTCGCGCGCCTTCCGCCGTCGATTCGGCGCAACCCCCTCCAGGCACCGAGGCAATTGAACGGCGGTGCTCATTTCAGCCGCTGTCCGGACTGCGGCTACACGCTGTCCCGGCGAAGGCGGTGTATCGAATGGCCAGTCCGTGCCCCGGGGTAGCTGCCGGGCGAACAATCGGGCCCAACTGTCCTGCCGGTAGCGTTCATCCAGCCCTGCGGGCAAGGCCGGCTGTGCGGCGGCAGACCGCTCGAATGTGGGCACGCAGGCTGCGGCAGCCGCCGCCGACACAGCCATCAACAACCGTTGCTGCACGCACGGCGCGGTAGCAATGACGACCGCAGCGCTACGATTCACAGTGAACTCCACTCTGACCATCACGATAACGGTCTGCGACCCGCCCAGCGCGCATCGCAGGGTGTGCCCGGCGAAGCCTGCTGTCAACAGACTCAGCGCGAGGCGAAATCCAGAGCGAAAACGGGACGTTCCACGCTGGGCGGAGCATCGGAGCGAGACCCAAATCGATCCGCGCCGCCGCGCCTGCGGCGCAATTGATTTTCGCGACGTGCAGCGCGTGCCTCGTGGCTGTCGCGCGTCGGTCGCCACGCCAGCCGCGTGCAGGCAGCCAGCATTTCGCTGCGGGCACAACGGCTCTGTCGATTCAGCCCAACAACGCAGCCAGCAGCCCGGCGTGGCGGTCGCGCTGCACCGACTGGCGCAGACGGCGGGCCAGGAAGATGTGGGTCAGGTCGTCGAGGGCATCGTCGAAGCGGTCGTTGACGATCAGATAGTCGAATTCGCCGCAGTGCGCGATTTCCTCGCGCGCAGCCGCCAGGCGGCGGGCGATGGTGGCATCGCTGTCCTGGGCGCGGGCGCGCAGACGCCGTTCGAGCTCGGTGCGCGACGGCGGCAGGATGAACACCGACACGCAGTCGGGCATCGCGGCGCGGATCTGCCGTGCGCCCTGCCAGTCAATTTCCAACAACACATCGTCGCCGGCCGCCAGGATGGGTTCCACCGCCGAGCGCCGGGTGCCGTACAGATTGCCGTGCACCTCGGCGTGTTCGAGAAACTGCCCGCCCGCCATCTCGCGCTCGAAGGTCTCGACATCGGTGAAGTGGTAGTGCTCGCCTTCGCTCTCGCCCGGGCGCGGCGCCCGGGTGGTGGTCGAGATCGACAGACGGATTCCCTCGACGCGCGCCAGCAGGGCATTGACCAGACTCGACTTGCCCGCCCCCGACGGCGCCGCGACGATGAACAGGCTGCCGTTCACGATGGGACGCCGGGAATCGGGAATCGGGAATCGGGAATCGAACCCGCCTGATGCGCGCCTCGACGCCGGGCGAGGCTTTCCGACCACTCGCGATTCTCCATTCCCCATTCCCCGCTATTCAATGTTTTGCACCTGTTCGCGCAGTTGCTCGATCAACACCTTGAGTTCCACTGCGGCCTGGGAGGTGCGCGGGTCGACCGATTTGGAGCCGAGCGTGTTGGCTTCGCGATTGAACTCCTGCATCAGGAAATCCATGCGCCGGCCGACCGCCTCGTCCAGCGCCAGCACGCGACGGGCTTCGCTGACATGGGCGTCGAGCCGATCCAGCTCCTCGTCCACGTCCAGCTTCTGAAGCCAGAGCACCAGCTCCTGCTCCAGACGGCCGGGGTCGAGGGTCTGACGGACATCGGCCAGACGGGCTTCCAACCGTTGTCGCAGACCGACCCGGATTTCCGGCAGCCAGCCGCGCACCGCCCTGGCCTGGGCAGCGATGCCATCGAGTCGATCGAGCATCCCTTCGGCCAACTTGCCACCCTCGCGACCGCGCGCGGCGAGGAATTCCGAGATCGTCTCTTCGAGCAGCGCCAGCGCTTCGGCATGCAGGCCTTCGCGGTCGATCTCGACCTCTTCCATGACGCCCGGAAAGCGCAGCAGCTCGGTGAACTCGACGCGCTGACCGGGAAACCGGCTGGCGGTCGATTGCGCCAGCTCGGCAAGCCGGGACAGCAGCGCCTCATCGACCCGAAGCGCGGAGCCGCCGTCGGCACCGGGTCGGAACCGGAAAGCGACATCGACCTTGCCGCGCAGCACCCGTGCGCCAACACGTTCCCGCAGCGCCGGCTCCAGCGCGCGCAACTCGTCGGGAAGGCGCACGCCGAGCTCCAGATACCGGTGATTGACCGCGCGCATTTCGCACCCCAGCACACCGAAACGGGTGGCGCGCTCGGCGCTGGCGAAGGCGGTCATGCTGCGAATCATCAGCGAAGCTCGGGTTTGCAGAAGGGCGAATGGTAAACTTTTGTGCCATAGACAGGAAATCGCATGTCCGATATCGCCGCCATTGTCCGCCCCAGCGGACGCGCCCCGGACGCCTTGCGCCCGGTATCGATCGAACGCGGCCACACCCGCCATGCCGAAGGCTCGGTGCTGATCGCCTTCGGCGACACCCGGGTGCTGTGTACCGCCAGCGTGGAAAACCGCGTGCCGGGCTTTCTGCGCGGCAAGGGTCAGGGATGGGTGACCGCCGAGTACGGCATGCTGCCGCGCGCCACCCACACGCGCGGGGGCCGCGAAGCGGCGTCGGGCAAACAGGGCGGACGCACGCTGGAAATCCAGCGTCTGATCGGCCGCTCGCTGCGCGCTTGCATCGATCTGGAAGCGCTCGGCGAGCGCACCATCACGCTCGATTGTGATGTGCTGCAGGCCGATGGCGGCACCCGCACCGCGGCCATCACCGGTGCCTACGTGGCGCTGGCCGATGCGGTGAGCTGGCTGCTCAAGCGCCGGCAGATCGAACGCGATCCGATCCATGGCGCCATCGCGGCGATTTCGGTCGGCATCTATCGCGGCATGCCGGTACTCGACCTCGACTACGCCGAGGACAGCGACTGCGATACCGACATGAACGTGGTGATGAACGATGGCGGTGGCTTCATCGAGGTGCAGGGCACGGCCGAGGGCCATGCCTTCCGGCGTGAGGAGTTGAACGCCCTGCTCGATCTGGCCGGCAAGGGTGTGACCGAACTGGTCGCGGCACAACGCGCGGCGTTGGGCCTGTGAGCCAGACACTGGCTTCGGTCGCGGTGGTGGTCGACGACTACGACCGCGCCATCGACTACTACACCCGGGTGCTCGGCTTCGTGCTGGCCGAGGACACCGACCAGGGCAATGGCAAGCGCTGGGTGCGGGTGAACCCGCCCGGCTCGCGGGAAACCTCGCTGCTGCTGGCCCGTGCGGTCACCGACACGCAGCGCGCCGCCATCGGGCGCCATGCCGGCGGGCGTGTCGGCTTCTTCCTGCATACCGACGACTTCCAGCGCGATTTCGCGGCGATGACCGCGCGCGGCGTGCATTTCGTGGAGGCCCCGCGCCACGAGGTCTACGGCACCGTGGCGGTGTTCGAAGACCTGTACGGCAACCGCTGGGATCTGATCGAGCCCGCATCGTGAAACTGGTCCTGGCCAGCGGCAACGCCGGCAAGCTCGATGAGCTGCGCGCGCTGCTGTCGGATCTGGATATCGACCTGCACGCCCAGGGCGAATTCGGCGTCGAGGACGCCGAGGAAACCGCCAGCACCTTCGTCGAGAACGCCCTGCTCAAGGCGCGCCATGCCTGTCTGGCGACCGGCCTGCCGGCGCTGGCCGACGATTCCGGCTTGGTGGTCGACGCGCTCGGCGGTGCGCCCGGCCTGTTCAGCGCCCGCTATGCCGGACGGCATGGCGACCATGCGGCGAACATCGCCAAGCTGCTGGACGCCCTGCGCGACGTGCCACCGGCGGCGCGCACCGCGCATTTCTACGCGGTGATCGTGCTGCTGCGCTCGGCGGAAGATCCGCAGCCGCTGATCGCCGAAGGCGTCTGGCCGGGGCTGGTGCTGGAGGCACCGCGCGGCACCGGCGGCTTCGGCTACGACCCGGTGTTTCTCGACCCCGACCAGGGCCTTGCCGCAGCCGAGATGGACCCGGCGCTCAAGCACCGGCTGAGCCATCGCGGCCGGGCGCTGGCTCAGCTTCGCGAGCGACTGCGCGGCCTGTGACGGCATCGCCATGACTGCTTCCGCCCACACTGCCGATGGCATCGCCCCGACGACGCCCAAGGCAATTGCCAGTCCGCCGCCGCTGTCGCTGTACGTTCACCTGCCGTGGTGCGTTCGCAAGTGCCCGTATTGCGATTTCAACTCGCACGGGGTCAAGGGCGTGCTGCCGATCGCGGCGTACACCGACGCGCTGATCGCCGATCTCGAACAGGACCTGCCGCTGGTCTGGGGCCGGGTGATCGGCAGCATTTTTTTCGGCGGCGGCACCCCCAGCCTGTTTCCGCCCGAAGCGATCGGCGAAATCCTCGATCGTGCTGGCGCCCTGCTGCGCTTCGCGCCGGGCCTGGAGATCACCCTGGAAACCAACCCCGGCACCGCCGAGCACGGCCGCTTCAAGGGCTATCGGCAAGCCGGCGTCAACCGGATCAGCTTCGGCATCCAGAGCTTCGACGATGGTTGCCTGCAGCGTCTGGGCCGCATCCACGACAGCGCCGAGGCGCGCCGGGCGGTGGCGCTGGCGCGCGAGGACGGCTTCGATGACTTCAACCTCGACCTGATGTACGCCCTGCCCAGGCAGACCCTGGCGATGGCCGAGGCCGACATCGAATCGGCCCTGGCCCTGGAGCCGACGCACATCAGTCACTACCAGCTCAGTCTTGAACCGAACACGGTCTTCCATGCCCGACCGCCGGCCAACCTGCCCGACGACGACCTGGCCTGGGCGATGCAGTCGGCCTGCCAGACCCGGCTGCGCGACGCCGGCTACCGGCACTACGAGATTTCCGCCTACGCTCGTCCGGATCGGCAGTGCCGGCACAATCTCAACTATTGGCAGTTCGGCGATTACCTGGGCATCGGCGCCGGCGCTCACGGCAAGATCACTCAGGGCAGCACCGGCGAGATTCTGCGCCGGGCCAAACGCAAGCACCCCACCGACTACCTGGCCCGCGCCGCCAGCGATCTGCGCATCGCCTCCGATACGCCGATCCCCGCCGATCAGCGTCCGTTCGAATTCATGCTGAATGCCCTGCGCCTGCGCGACGGCTTCACCCTGAGCCAGTTCGAGGCGCGTACCGGACTCGACCGCAGCGCCATCGCCGGCCCGTTGGCGCAAGCCATCGGCGAAGGCTGGCTGGCAGCCGAGGCCGACCATGTACGCCCGACCGAGTCCGGGCTGCGCTTCAACAATGACCTGATCCAGCTGTTTCTCTGATTCGCCGTGTCCGGAGACGAGTCCATGCTGAACGAGTGGTCGCTCTACTGCCCCTGGTGCGGCGAGCCGCTCGACGCGCTGATCGATGCTTCCGGGGGCGATTGCCAGTACACCGAGGATTGCCAGGTGTGCTGCAGCCCGATACTGATCACTTTGCGGGTCGATGCCACCGGCCAGATCGAGTCGGTCGACGCCGAACGCGAGAACTGACGCCACACGGTTTCCCTTCATTCGGTCTTCACCTACACTGTCGCTGCCCTGGGTGCTCGGGAAGCCGGTGAGAGTCCGGCACTGCCCCCGCAACGGTAAGCAGCTGTAGTCCACCACATGCCACTGGGTTTGCCTGGGAAGGCGGTGGACGCAAGGCGACAGCCTTCGCTGCAAGTCCGGAGACCGGCCCTCGGCATGACTGGCGCGTTGCGGTGGGCGACGTCGCGAAATCGCGACCGCTGGCCGGCGCGTTTTCGTCTCTGCCTCCGTGCGCGCTTTCCTTTCGCGGGTGAGCGTTGGAGGTTCCCTTGAATCGCATTCATCGTTGTTTTTCCGTGGCCGCGATGGCCGCGTCGCTGGTCTTTGTCCCCCTTTCCACTGGCGCCCGGGAGGCGCCGGCCCGGCAGCCCGAAGTGGTGGTGACCGCCAGCCGGCACGCCCAGACGGTGGACACCGTGCTGGCCTCGGTCACCGTGCTGACCCGGGCCGAGATCGCCGCCAGCCAGGCGCCCGACCTGATCGATCTGCTCGGCCGTCAGGCCGGCATCGATGTCTCGCGCACCGGCGGGCCAGGCTCGAGCTCGACGCTGTTCGTGCGCGGGGCGAACTCCAACCAGACCCTGATCCTGATCGACGGCATCCGGGTCAACGCCACCGGCCAGGGCCTGATCGATCTGGCGCATCTGCCGCCGGATCAGATCGAACGGATCGAAATCGTGCGTGGCCCGCGCGCCGCGCTGTGGGGTTCGGATGCGATCGGCGGGGTGATCCATATCTTCACCCGCGACGCGGCGGGACCTTCGGCCAGCCTTCGGGCCGGACGCTGGGGGCGCGCGGAAGCGCAGGGCAGCTTCGGGACGGTGGGCGAGCGCGGCGCGTTCGCCGCCAGTGCCGGCTATCGCCGGTTGGATGGGTTTTCCGCCACCGGCCCAGCGGCTTTCGGCCATGATCCCGACAACGATGGCTACTGGCAGCGCCACGCCAGCGCACGCGGGCACCTGGCGCTGGGCAGTCAGACGCTGGAGATTGCCGGCTTCGGCAGCGATGCCGATGTCGAGTTCGATCAGGGCCGGAGCGAAGCACGCAATATTTCCGGCGGTGCGACGCTGACCGGGGCGCTGGGACTCAATTGGCAGCACCGACTGGGCTATGGCCATGCCCGCGAAGACCTGGAAACCGCCGCCTTCGACAGCCGTTTCGAAAGCCGACGCAACAACCTCGACTGGCTGCACAGCCTCGATCTTCCGGCCGTCACGGCCACCGCCGGGCTGAGCTGGCAACGCGAGGAAGGCCGCTCACTGTCGGCATTTTCCGACCCGCTGATCGATCGCAGTCGGCGCAATCTGGCCGGCTTCGTTTCGGCCGCCGGCGCACTGCGCGGTATCGAATGGCAGTCAGCGCTGCGCTACGACGACAACAGTCAGTTCGGCGGCGAATCCACCGCCAGCCTGGCCCTGGGCTGGCGCCCGGCTGACTGGGCGAAGTTGCGCGCGAGCTGGGGCGAAGGCTTTCGCGCGCCGAATTTCAACGAGCTGTATTCACCGGGCTTCGGTGGATTGTTCGCCGGCAATCCCGACCTCGACCCGGAACGCTCGCGCAGCCTGGAGTTGGGGCTGGATATCGAGCTGGGCGAGCAGCGCATCGCGCTGAGCGCGTTCGACAACCGGGTGCGCGATCAGATTTCCTTCGATGGCCCGCAGTTTCAGGCGGTCAATATCGACCGCGCCCGCACGCGCGGCCTGGAAATCGAACAGCGCTGGCAGGCTGGCGTGCTCGCTGGGCGCAACGCGCTGACCGTGCAGGATGCCGAAGACCGCGATACCGGCCTGGCCCTGCTGCGCCGTCCGCAGCGCCGGCTCAGCAGCGGGCTGGACTGGCGGGTCTCGGACACCTTCGGCCTGGGCGTCGACGCTGACCTGTCCAGTAGCCGGCGCGACTTCGACGGCCGTCTCGGCGGCTATGCGCTCTTTCACCTGCGCGCGACCTGGTCGCCGGCCCCCGACTGGCAGATCCAGGCACGTCTGGAAAACCTGACCGATCGCGATTACCAGCTGGCCAGCGGTTTCAACACGCCGGGCCGCAACCTGCTGGTCGCGCTGCACTGGCAGCCGGGGCGCTGAGCCACGGCAGGCGGCGTTGGCGTTGCCGCCCCGGCAAAAGCCCTCATTCCGACAGGCTCCCCGGGTCCGCACAGATCGGCCCGGGGGTAATTGCCGGCTTCGGCCGGACATACTGCTAGAATCGGGTGTGCACATACGCGGCGGCAGTGAATCGGAGTCCAGATGCCCGTAACGGCCAAACCCTCGCAGTCGAAATCCGGCGGCCCGCCACCGACGTTGGCTTCCCGGCATTTCCCGCGCCGCGTGCGTCGGTTGCTTGAGGGCGTGCTGGAGTTCGCGGCCGACCAGCTCGACCGCGACATCGAAGCGTCCCTGAACGACTTTGAACAGCAGTTGTTCAAGATGGCCGAGCAGGCCCACAGCAACGACGTGCAGCTCGCCTGTTTCGAGTCGCTGCGCAACGTCAAACGCGGCCGAAGCGATGTCGTGCCGCGCTTCATGATCGGGCTCGAGGCGGCGCTGGCGTCGATTCGCGATGGCCAAACGCCTGCGGACGCGGGCGAACCGGCCTGGCGCTCAGGCGAGCTTGCACTCCTCGAACACGGTGAGTTGGACGAGAGAACCGTGTTGCGCGAGGTCGCCAGCCGCACCGAGAGTCGCGCCAGTCTGCCGCTGTGGTTGCTCGGCCAGCGATTCGGGGTGCTTGCCGGCAAGCCCGCCTTCGAACCCGAAAACATCCCCGTGGGTCCACATCAGCTCTGCGAGCTGTTCGGCAGGGCAACCGGGTGCCTGGATCTGACCACCCAGAATCGCGCACTGCTGTTCCGCAGCTTCGAACGCATGGGCCTGCCTCAGTTTCCCGCCTTCGTCGAGGCGATCAACGCTTTCCTGATCGCCGAGGACGTTCTGCCCCGACTCACCTTCGTCCCGATTCGCATCAAACCCGGCGACCGGCCCAGTTCCGCAGGCGCGCCCAAGAGACGGCGCGACGACGGAATCGCCGCGCAGCTGGAGCCAGGCGAGGCAGATGCGGACCAAACGCGCGACCACGAGCCAAGAAAGGGGCCGCCGCCGCTCGGTGCCGAGCGGCGCGCCATCCACCCCCGTACCCAGTGGCCGGGCGAGTCCACCAGCGATGCGGCCGAGTCCGAGCCGCCATCGGAGGAAATGTTTTCGCTGTTGCGCAACCTGTTGGCCAGCCGCCGGCAATTGCTCGCGAAACTCGGCCAGGGCGAGGCGAGTCCGGCCAAGGACAACGCCCGGGTTGCAAGCCCGGAAGACGTGCGTTCGGTACTGAGTGTTCTGCAGCAGCGGCCGGTTCCGAATGGCGAACCTGGCGATCCGATCGGCGCTCGGCCGGTAAGAAAGATCAAGGAAGACTTGCTGATGCAGCTGCGCATGATCTCCCCGGAAGGAGAAGCCGCGCAATTGCCTGAGGCCGACTCCGATTCGATCGAGCTGGTAGGCATGCTGTTCGAGCACATCATGCGCGACGTCCGGCCCAACAGCCCCGCCTCTGCACTGCTGAGCCGTTTGCAGGTGCCGCTGCTGCGCCTGGCGATGGATGACTCCGGATTCTTCACCCAGACCCAGCATCCGGCCCGGCAAATGCTCAATACAATCGCCGAGACCGGCGCGCAGTGGCTTGGCGATGAGGAAACCGATCGCACTTTGATCGAAAAGATGCAGCTCTTGGTCGACCGGGCGGTGACCGAATTCAACGGCGACCCGGCGGTGTTCGAATCGCTGCAACAGGATCTGGGACAGCAGGTGCAGGCGGCAGTGCGCCGGGCCGAAACCGCCGAGCGACGGCATATCGAGGCAGCGCGGGGCAAGGAGCGGCTCGCGTTGTCCCAGAAGCGGGCGAGCGAAGCGATCAGCGAAAAACTCGCCAAACGCAAGGTTCCGCAGTTCGTCCGTACCCTGCTGACCCAGGCCTGGGCCGATGTGTTGGCCCTGACGCTGCTTCGTCACGGCGAGGAGTCGGAAGAATTCGCCCATCAGATGGCGCTCGCAGAGCGTCTGATCACCGCCTCCATGGCCGAGGACGGTTCCAGCGAGGCTTTATCGATCGAGGATGCCGTCGGCGTGGAGGAAGAAGTGGTCCGCTCGCTGGCCCACGTCGGCTATCACAATGAGGACGCGGAAGCGATCGCCCGGCGGCTGGTGCGGAAGGAGGAAGCCGACGCTCCCGATGACGCCGCCTCACGAACCGAGTTGGCGCTGCGCCTCAAAGCCCGCACCCGGCTCGGCCGCAACGCAGCCGACCAGGAAAAGTCCGAAAAGAAACTTCCCCCGCTGACCGACGCCGAAAAGCAGTCGATGGAACAGATCAAGCAGTTGCCGTTCGGCACATGGTTCGAATTCGTGCATGGCCAAGGCGACAAACGGGTCCGCCGACGCATGTCCTGGTACAGCACCGTGACCGGCCACGCCCTGTTCGTCAATCATCGCGGGCAGCGGGTCGGCGAGCACACGCTTGATTGGTTGGCCCGCGCGATGGCCGCTGGCAAGGCGGAAATCGTGCAGACCGACAAGGGCACACTGATCGACCGTGCCTGGAGCGCGATCATGGGCGCGCTGCGATCTTTCGCGGGACGGGATCCCGCCACCGGAGCCGGGCCGTGAGCCAGGAATCGCGACGCGCAACACGCCGATCGGTCGCGCATGCCATTGACGTGATCGACACCATGACCGACGCCTCGCTCGGCCGGTTGAGCAATCTGTCGGCCTCGGGACTGCTGTTGATGTCCAACGACGCGCTGCCGGAAGAGGCGCTGTACCAGATCCAGTTCGTGCTTCTCGATCGCGGCGGACGGGAGCGCACCATCGTCGCCGGCGCGCAGCAGTTGTGGTCCGGCGAGGCAAGCGCGCCGGGCAGCTTCTGGAATGGCATGCGGTTCATCGACATCAGCCAGCCCGACAGCGATTTTCTCCGACTGTGGGCCGAGTCGCCGGAGTTGGAGCGCGCGCGCGGTTGAGATCAGCCCTGCCGGTGCCAGCCCGCAGCAGGAGCCGGTTGCGCATCGGTCTGACTTGGCTGCTTGCGCTGAGCCTTGCGATTCCCGCCGCCGGCTGTGCTCCGCCGCCGATCCACGAAACCCTCTGGGTATTCGGCACCCGTGCGGACATCGAGCTGCGCGGTGTCGATCGCGTGCAGGGCGAAGCCGCGCTGGCCGAGGCTGGGCATCGCCTGGCCTTACTGCACCGCGAGTGGCATGCCTGGGAGGACTCCGACCTGGTCCGCATCAACGCCGCTCTCGCGCGCGGCGAATCGGCCACGGCGCCAGCCTCGATCGTTCACGCCCTGAGTCGCGCCGCTCCGCTGGTCACGGACAGCGGTGGCTTGTTCGACCCGACGATCGGCGGTCTGGTCGCGCTGTGGGGTTTCCATCGCAGCGAGTTCCCGATCCTCGACCCACCGCCCGATGCCTCCGAAATCGCCGCCTGGTTGTCCGAGCGGCCACGAATGAGCGATGTCTCCATCGACGGAAACCGATTGTCGAGCCGAAACCCCCGCGTGCAGCTGGACCTGGCAGCGGTCGCCGAGGGGTTGGCTGTCGCGCAGGTAGCGAAGATCCTGGCCGATCACGGCATCCGGCACGCGCTGATCGGCCTGGGTGGCGACGTGCTAGCGCTCGGTCGGGCCGGCGAACGGCCCTGGCGGATCGCGGTCCGCGACCCGCTCGGCGCAGCCCCGGATGCCGCGCTGGGGTGGCTGAGCCTCCACGATGGCGAGTCCCTGTTCTCCTCGGGAGGCTACCAACGATTTGGCGAGAGCCCGGACGGCGCGCGCTGGCCGCACATTCTCGATCCGCGTACCGGGACACCGGCCACGCGAAGCGCCGGGGTGGCCGTGCTGCACCCGGACCCGGTCACCGCGGACGCGGCGGCCACCGCGTTGTTCGTTGCCGGACCGGAAGGCTTCGCTGAACTGACCGCCTCGATGCGACTCGGCTGCGCGCTGCTGATCGACCATCAGGATCGGCTCCATCTCACCGAGGCGATGGCAAAACGGCTCAGCCTGATGCGTACGCCCACGCAAACCGAGCGTGTCGACCGAGGCCCATCCTGCCAACAGACTACGGACTGACCGCGCCTTCCCGGTGCAGCGGCGTTCGCTCGGGCTTGTGAATGGCGAAGCCCTGCCCGTAATCCACTCCGATGCCGCGCAGCAGCTCCGTCGTGCGCGCCGACCCCACCCATTCGGCGACGACGACCAGGCCCAGCTGATGACCAATATCGGTCACCGCCCGGACGATGGAGTAGTCGGCGGGATCGCTTTCGATATCGCGGATGAAACTCCCGTCGATTTTCAGAATGTCGACCGGCAGGCTCTTCAGATAGCCGAACGAGGCCATGCCCGAGCCGAAGTCGTCCAGCGAGAACCGCACGCCGCGCAGCCGCAGCCGCTGCATGAAGCGCACCACGCGTGCGACGTTGCTCACCGCGACGGTCTCGGTGATTTCGAAGCACAGTTTGTGCGCGGGAATCTGGTGTCGATCGAGCAACTGGATGACATGCTCGGCGAAACTCTCGTCGTCCACCGTGGCACCCGACAGGTTGATCGCGCACAGGCCCGCTTCGGTGCCGGATGGATGTAGCCGGTCGAAATGGGACAGCGCCATGTCGACTACCCACCGGTCGATCAAGGGCATCAGGCCGAAGCGCTCGGCGGCGGGGATGAACGCCCCTGGCGGCACCTCGACGCCGTCTTCGTCGATCAACCGAACCAGGAGTTCGAAATGCGCGCCTTCCGGGTTGCGGGTCGGCTTGAGATAGCTGAGCTCCTGATAGTCGAGAACGAAGCGCTGCTCGGCCAACGCCTGGCGCAGGCGCGCGGCCCACTCCATCTCGGATTTCCTTTGCGCGGTATCGCGATCGCTGTCCTGAAACAGATGACTGCGATTTCGCCCGCGTTCCTTGGCCATGTAACACGCCGTATCGGCATTGGCGAGCAGCTCGCGCCGGCTCACGCCGGGCTGGTCGATCAGCACCACGCCGATGCTCGCGCTGACCGCGAAGGTGCGTTGCTCCCAGGAAAAGACGAAACCGTCGATCGCCGATCGCGCCCGCTCGGCGACCGCCATCGCCTGATCGGCATCGACATCGACGAGCAGAATGCCGAACTCGTCGCCGCCCAGCCTGGCCAGCACATCGCCGGGTTTGATGCTCGACTTCAACCGGCCACCCAGGTCGGCCAGCAGTTGGTCGCCAGCGTAGGGACCGCAGGTGTCGTTGATGATCTTGAACTGGTCCAGGTCGATATAGAGCAAGGCGCCCACCTGGGTGCCGGCATTGACGCTGGCGATCATCTCGTCGAACCGGGTTTCAAAACTGAACCGGTTGATCAGCCCAGTCAGGGCATCATGGCTGGCCTGATAGCGCAGGCGCTCGTTGAGCTCCAGAATCGGTGAAATGTCGTTGGCGACCAGCAGGCAGCCGGGTTCACCGGATACTTCGACTGCGGCAGCCGAAAGCGATACCCGAAGCTCGCCACCAGCGCCGCGCAGCGTAGTGCTCTGCTCGACCTGTGCGGCGCCATTCTGCGGATCCAGACTGATCAGACGCTCCGCCACCGAGCTGTCGGGCAGGATATCCGACAGCAGCGGGCCCCGACCGGCTTCCAGTTCAGCGAGGCTCAAGCCCAGCCGATCACGTGCCGCATGGTTGGCTTGCCGGACGCGACCGTCCAGACTGCCGACCAGCATCACCAATGCCGGCAACAGCTCGTTGAGTGCGCTGAATTTGCTTTCGGTGTCCTGATGCTGACGGACCACCCGCGCCGCCATTCGCTCGGCACGCTCCCGACTGCCCAGCAGGGCCGCCACCAGCGTGGCGAGGAGCATGCTGCTCAGGACGCCCAGTGTCAGGAATGCCCATACGGTAGGCGAAGGGGTCCATCGATCCTCAGGAAAAATTGCAGCCAGCCGCCAGGTTCTAGTGGCCACCTCGACCTCGCGTTGCACTCCGTGCGCGTCCTGCCCATGCTGCCCGGAGCTGGATGAGAACCGCTCGAAGATGGGCTGCGGGTCGGCTTCGCTCACGTCGACAATCGCCAGCCCCACATCGGCCGAAAGGCTTGCCTCGACGACCTGCTCCAGCATCTGATCGAGTCGAAACGAGACGGCCAGCGACCCGACAAACCGTGCCCGGCGCTCGCGCAAACTGCGCGGAACCGGTCCGGGCGAAAACACCGGCAAACGCAAGACCACGCCCATCACCGGTTCAGGCGCGCCGCGATACTGGATCAGCGGCAATACCGAAGAGAGCACCGGCTGATTGCCGTCGCGCGAGCGCCAGACTGCCCGCACATTGTCCGGCTGATCGCGCACGTCCAAATCGAACAATACTTCGTTGCCCTCGACCGGGGCCACCATCTCCACCCGGAATACCGGGCCATCACTGGTCGACTCGCCTTCAAAGCGACTGTAGGCGACCGCCTGGAGGCCGGCCAGCATCTGACCGGGAGACAGAATCTCGAAGATTCGCTGGAATTCGTTGGGGGTAACCTCTTCGCTGGCGGCGAATACGGACTGGACCGCGCGCGCAACCAGCACCGCGGTGCGGACCTGCGATTCCAGGGCATCGAATGCGCGCTCGGTGTTGCGCTCGAGCACTTCCTGCGACATCCGTTGCTCGTGCAGGTACTGCCAGCGAGCCAACCCAGTGCTGGCAAGGACGCCGATCAGCAGCGCCAGCAAGCTCCACGTCAGCGCGGCCGACCTCGGCGAGAGCAGTCCCGTGAACCCTTCCGTTCCCTGCCCACTCTCCCTCATGCCAACCCCCGGTCCGATCAGTCACAATGCACGCAAGCGCTGCCCACCCACAACGCACTTCGTTTCCGACACGATATGTCATCGAGCCCATGAACCGTTACCCGGCCCACCTCCATACTGTGACACAACGCACTATTGCTGCACTTTCGGCCACCGGATTCGATCATCTGCTGATCGCCTCGGGGACGCAGAAATTTCACTTTCTCGACGACCGACCGTATCCGTTCCGGGCCAATCCGCATTTCTCCGCGTGGTTGCCGCTGCCCGATCACGCCAATGGCTGGATCGCCTTCACACCGGGCCAGCGGCCCAAACTGGCCTACCACCAGCCGGACGACTACTGGCACGTGGCGCCGCAGGCGCCGTCAGGCGAGTGGGCCGAGCACTTCGACATCACCATCATCTCCGCCCCCGAACAAGCCACGGCCCTGTTGCCGAATCACGGTCGGGTGGCCATCATCGGCGACCACGATGCCGGCCTGCCCGGCATGGTGCCGAACAATCCGCCCGAGCTGCTGGCCCGCCTGCACTTCGCACGGGCGATCAAGACCGACTATGAACTGGACTGCATTCGCGCGGCTCAGAAGCGCGCTGTTCGCGGCCATCGCGCCGCGCACAGTGCGTTCCTCGACCGGGCGTCAGAGCGCGACATCCACCTGGCCTACCTGACGGCAACCGGGCACACCGATCTCGACCTGCCGTACGGAAACATCGTTGCCCTCAACGCGCACGGCGCTGTGCTGCACTACCAGCACCAGAGTGCCGACGCGCCCGAAGCCCACCGCTCGCTGCTGATCGACGCCGGCGCCGAACATCGAGGCTATGCTGCCGACATCACGCGCACATGGGGCAACGGCGACAGCGAATTCCAGGCGCTCATCGAGGGCGTGGACGGCGTGCAGCGCAAGCTCGTCGATCAGGTGCGCGCCGGCGTCGACTACGCGGCGCTGCACGTGGCTGCGCATCTGGCGCTGGGCGGTGTGCTGGAGCAGCTCGGAATCGTTCGCATGCCGCCCGATGACCAGCTCGCCCGGCGCGTCAGCCACGCCTTCTTCCCGCACGGCCTGGGGCATCTGCTGGGGCTTCAGGTCCACGATGTCGGTGGCCTCCAGCGCGGCCCGACAGGCGGCGAGGTTCCGCGTCCCGACGGTCACCCGCACCTGCGGCTGACCCGCACACTGGAGCCGGGCATGGTGGTGACGATCGAACCCGGCATCTATTTCATCGACAGCCTGCTGGCACCGCTGCGCGAAGGCCCCGATGCCGGACGGATCGACTGGCGGGCGGTCGATCGGCTCAGGCCGTTCGGTGGTGTGCGCATCGAGGACGATGTGGCCTGCACCGATGGCGATCCGGAAAACCTGACCCGCGACGCCTTCGCCGTCGGTTGACCGCACGCGGGCCGTCACCCCGCGAGCAGCGCCTCCACCTCGTCCGGTGCGCGCGCCAGCGCCGAGGTCAGCACTTCGTGACCCTGGCGGGTGACCAGCACGTCATCCTCGATGCGAATGCCGATACCGCGCCAGCGCGGCGCCACGCTGCGATCATCGGCTGGGACATACAGGCCCGGTTCGATGGTGAACACCATGCCCGGCTCCAGCTCCCGGAACGCGCCGGCCAGCCGGTAGTCGCCGACATCATGTACATCCAGGCCCAGCCAGTGGCCGGTCTTGTGCGGGTAGAACCGTCGGTAGCCGTGGCTGGCCAGTTGATCCTCCAGCGTGCCCTTGAGCAGCCCCAGCCGCAGCAGTCCTTCAGTCAGCGTGGCGACCACAGCATCGTGCCCGGCGTTCCAGGGCCTGCCCGGACGGGCCTCGGCAAGTGCGGCTTGCTGCGCTTCGAGCACCAACTGGTATAGCTGGCGTTGCTCGCGACTGAAGCGTCCGTTGACCGGATAGGTGCGGGTGATGTCGGCGGCATAGCCTTGATATTCCGCGCCGGCATCGACCAGCAGCAGGTCGCCATCCTCGATGCGGCCTCGGTTGGCGACATAGTGCAGCACACAGCCGTTGCTACCGGCGCCAACGATGGGCTGATAGGCCGGCGGGCAATCGTGGCGACGAAACGCATACTGCAGGGCGGCCTCGACCTCGAACTCGAATCCACCCGGCCGCGCCGCCGCCATCGCCTCGCGATGCGCCAGCATCGATATGCGCGCCGCGTGCCGCATGAGCTTGAGTTCATCCCTGCTCTTGAACAGCCGCATCTCATGCAGCAGATGACCCAGGGCCTGAAACTCATGCGGCGGCTCGGCGCCACGTCGCACCTCGGCGCGCACCCGGTTGACCCAGCCGATGAGCTTCAGATCGAACTCGGGATCCCGTCCGAGGTGGTAATAGACTCGCCCGCAGCCCTCCAGCAGGCCCGGAAGAATGTCGTCCAGATCGGAGATCGGGTAGGCATCGTCGATCAGCAGCGCCTCGGCGGCCTGCTCCGGCCCCAGGCGTGGCCCATCCCAGCGTTCTTTCTCCGGGTCGCGGTCGCGACAGAACAGCAGCGTCTCGCCGTGCCGTCGGCCGGGGACCAGCACCAGAACGGCATCGGGCTCGTCGAACCCGGTCAGGTACCAGAAATCGCTGTCCTGGCGAAACGGGTAGTGGGTATCAAGGCTGCGGATGCGCAATGGCGCCGACGCCAGAATCAAGATGGCATCCTCGCCCGCCGCATTCATCAGGTTTCGCCGACGGCGGGCAAACTCGGACGGCGCGATGCGTGGCCGGGCATTGCGCAATTTGGCCGCCTCTGCCGCGCTGGCATGCCCGGATGACGATGAACGGGGCGAGCCCATCATGAAGCCGCCTGTGCAGATGCCCCGCACCACGCCTCAGGCGACGCCAGCGTGTCGGCGGAAATCACCTCAGTGCAGACTGCGTGGCGATCGGGGCGGCGCCACGACGCAATTCTCGTAAAGCAGCTGGGCGGCAATCCGGACATATTCGATGATCTCTGTCAGTGCCGAATCGTCTTCTTCGGGATCGGTGTAGTCGAGCTGGGAGGCGGCGATATGGCCGATATCCTGGATCGCCTCACGGGCATCCGGGTCGAGCGCCTCGAGGCTGCGGCCGGACAGGCCAAAGCCCGCCAGGAATCCCCGACACCACGACAAAAGCGCCTCCGCGCGCGCGCTCACCTGCGCCTCATCGCCGGGCATCAGCAACTGCAGGCCCATCTCGTAGCCGGCCAGTTGGGCTCGGCTGGCTTCAAAAAGCCGGTCCAGGGCACTGCCCTGGGCCGGAGCGGGAAGCTCGGAGTCCGGCGCAATCTGACCAAGCCAGGTCGCGCGCCCCGAGATAGCACCGCCACTGAGGAGGCCGCACAGTGCGCCATGCAGTTCGGCGGCATCGATGCCAAGACCCAGCTCCGAGGCCTGCTGCTGGGACTCACTGTAGTCGGGCAATTGCACGCGTGTCGCACCACCGATTCAGAGGGAGACCGAGTTTACCAGCGCCTCACGGCAGCGGCATCTTGTTGGTCGGCGGCTGTGCGCCTAAGATGGGCCATCGTCCTGTTGCCTGCCACCGGAGCCGGTTGGTGCCAATCGAAGCCAAGGCCATCCCCCACGCCACGGCCAAATCATGATTCGGACGCTCATCCTCGCATTCTTGGCGTTCCATGCCGTGTGCGCGTCCGCTGCCGAGCGCGAGTTCTTTTTTCAGCCGGCGACCCGCCCTGGCGATCTGATCCAGCAAACCGTCACCGACATCATTCAAGACCATGAAGGTTTCATCTGGGTCTCGACCCAGGGTGGCCTTCATCGCATCGACAGCGCGCAGGTCCGCAGATTTCACCGCCAGCTGGACGCCGCCTCCGGGCTGCCGGACAGTTTTATTACCGCGCTGGCCGCGGGACAACCCGGGGAAATCTGGGTCGGGATGCAAGCCAATTATCTGGCCCGCCTGGATCTGAACAGCGCCCGATTCGAGGCCGTGCCGGCACCGGGCGCAGGCGCGGGCGTGGTCGACCTGCTATACCGGCAGGATCAGGGATTATGGATCGCCGCGCGGGACAGCGTGCAATGGATGGCCAAAGGGCAATTGCCGACCACTTTGCGCGTTCCGGGCGGCGGGCCATTGACGCCCAATGCCCTCGCCGATTCGGCCGACGGACAGGTCTATCTGGCTGCCGATCAAGGACTTTACGAACTGGATGCCGAAAATGGCATCCAGGCACTGATCACAGGCTTTCCGGTGCAGACGCTGATCGTCGAGGACGGGCAGTTTCTGCTCGGTACCGCACAGGGACTGGTTCGATTCGATCCGCAGACCGGGCAACGGCGAACGGTCTGGTCGGCCGATCCGACAGAGCCTCGTGGCCAGCAGGTCAATCGGATCGCCCGCGATCCGACCGGCGTTCTCTGGCTGGCCACCGGTCATTCGGGTGTGGTACGTCTGGCGCCGGACTTCCGCGAACTGGACCGCCTGCAGGAAGCCCCCGGTCTGCCGGGAAGCCTCCCGGAAGACAGCATACGAGCGATTTTCGTCGATCGCGCCGGCCAGCTGTGGGTTGGAGGACAGATGCGCGGCGTGGCGGTGACCGATCCGGGCGGCTCACGCTTCAAGCTGGTCTACGAGGACACCGTCGACGGCGACCGCGCACTGGTTCGCGGCAACAGCATCCGCGCGATCCTCGCCGATGGGGACACGCTTTGGCTCGGCACCGATGGCACCGGCCTGAAACGTTACCGGCCGAACGAAGGCCGCTTCGAGCGCTTCGACGAAGCCGTCGCACAGGCGTTCGGCAACAACAGATCCGAAGCGGCGCAACTGCGGGTGCATGGACTGGTAAGAACCGGCGACACGCTGTGGATCAGCTCGCATAAGGGCCTGCTGAAATTGAGTATCGCCGCAGACAGGGCAGAGCGAGTCGGCTCGGAAGGTTCACCGCTGCACTCGCCTTTGCGTTTCATGACCCGGGGCCAGGATGGCACCCTGTGGATCGGCAGCAATCACAGTGGCCTGCTGGAGTTCATTCCGGATACCGGTCTGACCCGGCGATATCGGCCTGAGCCGGGCGATCCGGAATCGATCAGCAGCTCGCTGGTGCATCTGACCCTGGAGGACAGCCGCGGACGGGTGTGGGTGGCTACCGACAACGGCCTCAACCGGCTCGACCGGATTACCGGAAAGTTCCTGCGCTTCAATCATGACCCTGACGATCCCGCATCGCTGCCTGGCAATCGTATCCGCGCACTGTTCGAGGATCGGCAGGGCCGCCTCTGGATCGGCAGCCATTCCGGTCTGAGTCGATTGATCGAGCAAGCCGACGGCAGCGTGGCGTTCGAGCGATTCGACATACTCAACCGCGAGCCTTATTCGGCGCTGATCATCTTCGGGATTCTGGGCGACAGCGACGGACGGCTTTGGCTGTCGTCCAGCAACGGCATTTTCGAATTCGATCCGGTTTCCAAACGCATTCGGCAGTACGTTCTGGAGGACGGCCTTCAGGATGCAGAGTTCAACGGTGGATCGTTTGCCTATCTGTCCGACCGGACCCTGGCGTTCGGTGGTGTGCGCGGCCTGAATGTTTTCGATGCGCCGTCGGACACCCGCTCGCCGAAGATCGAGGTCACCCCGATCCTCCTGTCAGCCATGATTGGTTATCGCGAAGACAATCTGGTCGGCCTCAGCGGCATGCCCGAAGTCGCGCTACCGGCCGATAGCCGGGCATTGCGGCTCGGTTTCGGGGTTGCCGATCATGGCTTGGGGCGCGAACTGAGGTACCGGTACCGGATGGAAGGGCTGGATCCGGACTGGGTCGAATCAGGCACAGTGTCCTCAGTGTCTTACACCCATCTGCCGCCCGGAAATTATCTGTTTGTCGCGCAGGCGCGACACGTCGACGACACGTGGCCCGACAGTGCGTTGCACTTGCCCGTTTCAGTGGCCGGCCCGTGGTACGCGACGGTGCCGGCCCTCATCGCGTTCGCTATTTTGGGCTTGGCGGCGGTCGCCAGCATCGTGCTCAGCATCGCCAGACGGCGCGCTCAGGAGTCGGCGCTGATGGCCGAGATCGCGCAGCGCGAGGAACGCCTCAAGCTCGCGCTTTGGGGGTCGGGGGACGAATTCTGGGACTGGGACATCAAGTTCAACCGACTGTATCGGCTGGGTACCGACAGCCTGCTCGGAACCGAGGCGACCCAGGAGCCGACCCAAGCCGGGGCCGACACCGGAATTTGGCGCAGCGAGGCCATACACCCGGATGACCTGGCCCGTGTCGAGCAGATCCTCCAGCGGCACATTCTGGGCGAAATCGAGTTCTTCGAATCCGAACACCGGGTCCGAAACGCGCACGGCGAGTGGATATGGGTGTTGTCGCGGGGCAAGGTGGTCGAGCGCGACGCCAACGGGGATCCCCTGCGGATGGCCGGCACCGCCCGCGACATCACGCAAAGCCGGCACGCCGAACGCGAGCGGCGCATTGCCCTTGAGGTGTTGGGTTCGATGAGCGAAGCGGTCGCGGTGACCGACATCGACTTTCGCTTCATCTCGGTCAACAGCGCGTTTTCGCGCATCACCGGCTACACCGAGGCGGAAGTGATCGGGCAAGCCAGCGAACTGCTCGACAGCACCCAGCACAGCCCGGAGTTTTACCGCCGCCTGCGCAATACCGTTCGCCAGGAGGGCCGCTGGGCCGGTGAGATGTGGCAGCGGCGGAAGGATGGCGAGGAGTTTCTCGGCTGGATCGAGATCAACGGAGTGAAGGACGGCCTGGGACACAGCAGCCACTACGTCGCGGTGATCAACGATATCACCGAGAAAAAGCGCGCCGAGCAGGAGCTGCGCTATCTGGCCAACTACGACACGCTCACCGGACTGCCCAACCGGGCGCTGCTGTCCGAGCGTCTGTCCAGGGCCATCATCAAGGCCCGCCGGCAGGACACCCGGATCGCCGTCCTGTTCCTCGATCTCGATCGCTTCAAGGATATCAACGACTCGCTGGGCCACTCAGCGGGCGATCGCATTCTCAAGGCAGCGGCAGCCCGCTTGCTGGCCATCGTCGGGCCGGGCGACACCGTGGCCAGACTGGGCGGCGACGAGTTCACCGTGGTACTGGAAGACGTCGAGTCGCTGGAAGCGGTCGAAATCGCCGCCGGGAGGGTGCTGGAGGCGTTTTCCGAGGCCCTGGAAGCGGAGGACGGCAATGACATCTCGATCACCCCATCGATCGGAATCAGCCTGTACCCGGATCACGCGCAGGTGCCCACCGACCTGCTGAAGTTCGCCGATACGGCGATGTACCAGGCCAAGGCGCAGGGTCGCAATACATTCCAGATTTACACAGAGGCCATGGATTCCGAAGCCCGGCAGCGGGCGACCATGGCGGCCGCATTGCGTCGCTCGCTCGACCGTGGCGAGTTGCGGCTGCTGTACCAGCCGCGGCTGTCGTTGTCCGATGGCCGGATCACCGGCGTCGAGGCGCTGCTGCGCTGGCACAGTCAGGAGCTGGGCGAGATTCCGCCCACCGACTTCGTTCCGCTTGCGGAGGAGTCGGGGATGATCCTGCAGATCGGCGAGTGGGTGTTGCGCGAAGCCTGCATAACGCTGCGCCGCTGGCGCAAGCAGGGCCTGACCGACGTCTCGATGGCGGTGAATGTGTCGGTACTGCAATTGCTGCGCGGCGCGCTGCCGGAAATGATCGCCCGCACCCTTGCCGAAGTGGACGTGCCAGCCAATCGACTCGAGCTGGAGGTCACCGAGAGCATGGTCATGGCCAACGCCGAACAGACCACCGCCACGCTGCAGTCGCTGCGCGCGCTCGGCCTGACCATCGCCATCGATGACTTTGGCACTGGATACTCATCGCTGGTCTATCTCAAGCGCCTTCCTATCGACACCCTGAAGATCGACAAGGAATTTGTCGGCGATCTGGCGACCGACCCGGACGATGAGGCGATCACTGCCACAGTCATCACCATGGCGCATTCGCTGGGTCTGAATGTCATCGCCGAAGGGGTGGAAACCCAGCAGCAGCTCGACTATCTGCGCGAAAAGGGCTGCGACGAGATTCAGGGCTACTGGCTGTCTCCGCCGCTGGACAGTCATCATTGCCTCGCGTTCATGCGAACCTGGCAGCCCCTGGTCGGCGGGCTGGTGGACTTGGGCGAGACCCTGGACCAGTATTGACCCGTAACACCACCGGCCATAGGCTTTCGCGCGATGACGACCCATCCAAATCCGAACTCGCTGTCCGAGCTTGAGCAGCGTATTGCCGAGCTGATCGCGCTCGCCCGCCGTCTGTCCGAGGAAAACCGCATGCTGCGGCTGGATCACGAGAAGATGGCTTCCGAAAGAAAGCAACTGCTCTCCAAAAACGAGCTTGCAAGAGCCCGCGTGGAAGCGATGATTTCGCGACTCAAAGGGCTGGAGCAGAATTCATGACCGAGGCGGTGACCGTCAAGATACTGGACCGCGATTACCTGATCGGCTGCGAGCCGGGCGAGCGCGAAAGCCTGATCGCTGCCTCGCGACTGCTGGATGCTCGGATGCGCGAGTTGCGCGGCAGCCACCGGATGGCCGGCATCGACCGTATTGCAGTGCTGGCGGCGCTGAATCTGGCGCACGAGCTCACCACGATGCGCAGCGAGGCGGAGCTGCGCGACAAGACAATGGAGCGATTGCTCACCGAGCTGAATCGCAGCCTCAGCACGCTCTCTGCCGGCGCTTCGGATACCCCGGCCGCCTGACGGCGGAGAGATGCCGGACGTCCTCGCAGCGGATCGCGGTTTCCACCCCCGCTTTCCCCCGTTCTCGGTGGGTTCTGGCCATCTGGCCGTGCAGGCCAGATGGCCTGTGGTGGCGTGGCGGTCGAAACGAGGAATGACTGTGAGATGACTGATTTTCTACGTTGCGTGGCGCCGCCTCGGCGCGAGGCGTAAGGAGTGAGCGCGGATGAGCCACACAGCTGAATCTGCGACGCAGCCATTCAAGGTTCGTCACGGTCGTGGGGGTATAATCCGATCGTGTCCTCTGCCGTGTTCGACAGCTTGCGCTAACATTTGCCTTGTCCCTTAATTACGACCTTGGGGATAAGCCCCTGCGAGCCGTGAGCAGGTCCGCCGCGAAGCGGAAAGCCTGACGCTCGTGTGGCTCTCCCCACCTGATCCCTGGGATCAAGGTCGTTTCGCAGGCATCGACATGGCGGAGGATGCACCTATTTCACCGGCCACCCACCGCGACGCCCTGCGTCGTGAAATGAAATCACGGCGGCAGGCGCTTCCGGTTGCCGAGAAGCTGGCCGCAGGCGCAGCGCTTGCCGAGCGCCTTCTGCGTTTCCAGCCGATGATCGAAGCCAGCACGGTGGCAGGCTACTGGTCGGTCGGCGGAGAAGCGCCACTGCATGGTGTGGTTCCCAGGCTTCGCGGGCGGACGCGGTTTCTGCTGCCGCGGCTGTCCGATGATGGCCTGCTGCGGTTCGCCGAATGGCAAGCCGGCGATGCACTGGTGGGTAATCGCTACGGCATCCCGGAGCCGGACATCGCCTTGGCCGACTGCCTCGCCGCCAGCCAGTTGGATGCCGTGCTGGTGCCGCTGCTGGCCTTTGATCGCCAGGGTCACCGGCTGGGCATGGGAGCCGGTTGCTATGACCGCACTTTTGCCGCGCGACGGACAGGTCCCGCGCCGCCGCTTCTGATTGGTGTCGGCTACGGCTTTCAGGAGGTCGAACGGCTCGACCCGCACGAGCACGATGTCGCGCTCGATTGGGTTGTGACCGATAGCGAGCTGTTTCCATGCCGTTAATGACACCTAGCGCCCGCTCCTTCTGGCTGATGAAGTCGGAGCCGGAGGAGTTTTCCATCGACGCCCTGGCACGCGTTACAAGCGAGCCATGGAGCGGGGTACGCAATTACCAGGCCCGGAATTTCATGCGCGACGACATGAAGCCGGGCGACGGCATTCTGTTCTACCACTCCAACTGCGAGATCCCTGGAATCGTCGGTCTGGCCCGAGTGGCCAGCGAGGCGTATCCCGACCCGACCCAGTTCGATCCGGCGAGTGAGTATTTCGATCCCAGGGCCAGTCCCGACGCACCGCGTTGGGTACTTGTCGATGTCGCCTTCGATCGCAAGCTCGCCGACACCATCTCGCTTCAGACGCTGCGCGATCACACCGATCGGCTCGACGACTTTGCACTGGTGCGCCGCGGCAACCGCCTGTCGGTACTGCCCGTCACGGCGGCGCAGTGGGACTTCATTCTTTCGCTCGAACCGGGAATTGCCGATGTCTCAAGATGAACAGAAACGCAAGGCGGCCGAGGCGGCCGTGCAATATGTCGAAGAGGACAGCCTGCTAGGTGTGGGCACCGGTTCGACAGTCGGATATTTCATCGATGCGCTGGCACGCAGCGGCATCCGCATTCAGGCTGCCGTATCGAGTTCAGAACAAAGCAGCCGTGAGCTCGCCGGGCACGGGATCGAGATCGTGGACCTCAATGCGGCGGGTCCGTTGAACCTGTACGTCGACGGAGCCGACGAGTGCGACCCGCACTTCCGGTTGATCAAGGGCGGCGGCGCGGCCCTTACCCGCGAGAAGATCATCGCCGAGGCCAGTTCGCGTTTCGTCTGCATCATCGACAGCAGTAAGCAGGTCGACCTGCTCGGCCGGTTTCCGCTGCCGGTGGAGGTGATTCCGATGGCCCGAAGCCTCGTGGCGCGAAAGCTGGTCGCGCTCGGTGGGCAGCCGGTCTGGCGCGAAGACTGCGTCACCGACAACGGAAACTGGATCCTCGATGTGCACAACCTGCAGATCGTCGATCCGGTCGCATTGGAAGAGAAGATCAACCAGATCCCCGGTGTGGTGAGCGTTGGACTGTTCGCCCGGCGTCCGGCCGATGTCGTCATTGTCGGGGGATCGGTGATCACCAAGAGGAATCAGCCATGACGATCGCACTCTGGTGCGTACTGGCCGCCGGCTTGATGCCGTTGCTGTGGACCGGGATCGCGAAGACCACGGCCCCGCGTTTCAATAATCGCGACCCGCGTGGCTGGCAGGCCAAGCTGGAAGGCCGCGCAAAACGCGCCCACGCCGCCCACCTCAACAGTTTCGAAGCGTTCCCGCTGTTTGCCGTCGGAGTGCTGGTGGCGCAGCAGGCTGCCGTACCCCAGGGGACCGTCGACGCATTCGCCATTGGCTTCGTTGCCTTGCGCCTGACCTACGGCGTCTGCTATCTGACCGACGCGCACTGGCTGCGCAGTCTGGTGTGGTTTGCGGCGCTGGCGTGCAGCATCGGACTGTTCATCGCGGCCGCGTGAGCGGCTGGCGGGGATTCGGCGTCTTCACGGCGGGATTGCCGCATCTTGATGGCCTATGTCACCGACCGCCCCATTGGAGCCACCCATGATCGGCTTAATGGAGCCACTTGCAGGCTCCGGAAAACGGGTCTCGAACGGGGTGCAGTTTCAGGGGTTTTGTGGGGTCTTGGCAACTGCCGGTTTTGCGGTCTCCGGT
>JAXMJH010000148.1:0-17197 GCA_034376725.1 Lysobacteraceae bacterium
GGCTACTCGGCTTTTGCCGCAACGGATGTGATCCTCGTGCCATCGTGACAGTGCGTTGGTGGGATGTGCTTCCTTGCGATGGTGTGGGGAAAAAGCGGGTCAGTCGCTTGCTGCGTGCGGCTACGCCTTTGCCGGGCTCGGGCAGACGTCGCCCCGACCGGGGTTGGGTCGGTAGTCGGTTTGATGCTTGAGCAGGGCGTAGATGATCCGTGCCAAGCGGTTGGCGACGGCGATGATCACGGTATTGCGGTGTTTGCCCTGGGCCAGCAGGCGCTGGGCGAAGCCGCAGATGGCATCGTCGCGCCGGCCGGCGGCGTTGACCACCGCTTGCCCGCACTGGACCAGGAGCGTGCGCAGATAGCTGTTGCCGCGCTTGGTGATGGCGCCGAGTCGACGTTTCTCGCCGCTGGAACGCTCCGAGGGCGTGATGCCGATGCTGGCGGCGAACTGTCGGGCATCGGCAAAGCGCGCCACGCTGTGGCCGTATTCGCCGAGCAGGGCGGTGGCGGTGATCGGGCCCACGCCGAAGATGCCGTCCAGGCGCTGTGCGATCGGCGAGTGCTCGCCCACCGCCTTCAGGTGGGCATCGAGCGCGGCGATGCTCGCCTCCAGTGCACCAATCTGCTCGGCCACCACCTGCAGCGTGTCGATCAGGCCGGCGGTGACCTCGGCCGGCGGCTCGCTCAGGATCCGCATCAACAAGCCGGTGAAACCCCGGTCGCCCTTGGCGGCAATGCAGCCGCGCTCGGCCAGCAAGCCACGGACCTGATTGATGTACGCGGTCCGGTGCTTGACCAGCATCTCGCGGGCACGGTGAATGGCGCACAGGTCCTGCTGCTCCAGGGACTTGACCGGCACCGGATGCACGCGCGGATCGCGATGCACGGCAAAAATCGCGTCGGCATCGTTGCCGTCGGTCTTGTTGCCGTGACGCTGCCGGGCGACGAACTGCGCCGGCACCAGCTTGACCCGAAACCCGCGCGAAACCAGCAGGCGCGCCCAATACTGGCTGCTGGCACAGGCTTCCATCACCACCAGCGCGCCGGCCTTGGCCGGATCGGCGAAGAAGGCGTCGAACTTGGAGCGCGTATAGGTGCGCGCGGCGATTCGCTCGCCGCACGCGGAAAAGGTATGCACCTGGAACTTGTTCTTGGCCAGATCGACACAGTAGACACGATCGGCAGATTTGGCGGTACGATTCATGGCGGACTCCTCCTCTCGGCTGTGTGGTTGGTCGCTACTCAAGCAGCACCCCTCACTCTGGCACATCGCGATGCCGTCCCTGGGAGGAGGAGTCCATCCCATCAGCTCAGGCCGAAGGCCGGGAGCCGGGATGGCGAGGTGCTGGCCTCCGTTTGTCCGCGCACTTATCGATGAGGTACTGGCTGAGCCGGCCGTACCCGGCGCGTGGTATCGCGACTGGCGGGTGATGGCAGTGCATGGCAGGTGCATGCATGTGGCCGAGGACTGCTCGGTGACCGGGCGACAGGCGGCTCCACCTTAAAACGAGATCTCCACCAGCTGACTCGCCCACAGCACGGACTGGTGACCGGTCTCGGTCTTCCAAGCGCTGCGGATCGCGTCGATCTTGGCGCGGTCTCCGGCGATGTCGGGGTGGATGATGACGAGCACCTTCGAATCGAGACGCTCGGGCGAAGTCTGGCCGCGGAACAGCCATTGGCCGTAGGCGTCGAATACGGTCAGACCGTCGGGAAATCGGGGCGTGACTTCGCGTTCGAGAAAAGCCTGCCAGCGCACTTGGTCGATGCGGGAGGTGGGGTCGTGGGGGTCGCCGACGCCGAAGTAGAGCTCGCTTCGTCGCCATGCCGTGGCAGCGTTGGGGCGCGCGGCGTCTCCCTGCAACGCTGCCGAAGCGATTGCTTTGGCGGACTGGCTTGATGTGCTGGCGCAGCCGATGCCGACGGCCAGTAGCAGGGTCAGTGCGCCGAGCAGGGCAAAGCGGCAGGCCGGGCGTAGAGCAGAGAGATGGGTCAGGGGCATTCGAAGTCTCGGCACGATTAGCACCGCCACCTTAATGGGTGCTGGCGGTGGAAGTGAAATGAGCCGGGAGTATGGCGTCATGTCGCAACGTCATGTGCTGGATCAGTCCGCGCGGCTTGGGGCCTATCCACAATTAATGTAGATATTTGCGCAGCTTGACGTACCAAGCTTGCTCGCGGGAGGCTAAACAATGCACTCCGGGTGTTCGGGGTCTGGTCTGGTGGCTTCGTCTCAACCGGACCTGCCCGATGTTCGCTTCAGGTCGTCGATCGTCGGTCGATCAGCGGCAGCAGCGCGGCGCCGATCAGCAACACTACGACGCCAACCACCGCGCCGAGCTTGACGTAGACCAGGCTCGAATACAGAACGTAGGCGCTGGAGACGCAAAACAGCAGCGGCAGCCATGGATACAGCGGCACCCGAAAGGGCCGTGGCATGTCCGGGTACTTGCGCCGCAGTCGAATGACCGCAAATCCGCTGAGCACGAGGAAGAACCAGTAGACCGGCGAGAGATAATCGACCATGGTTTCGAAACCGCCGCGGGTCAGGGTTCCGAAGCCGACCAGCGCCAGCGCGACTGTGCCCTGCGCCAGCAGCGCCACCGGCGGCACACCCTTGTCGAGATCCCACTCTCCGAGTCGGCGAAGGGTCGGGTGGTCGCGGGCGGCGGCATAGGTGGTCCGGGCGCCAGCGATCATCAATGCGTTCATCACCGTGATCGAGGTGATGGCCACGATGGCAACTATCAATAATTCGCCGCCGCGCCCGAAGGCCAGGCGCATCAGGTCGGCAGCCGGGGCGTTGCTGGCGGCGAGGCCGGCCAGCCCGAGACCGCGCCAGAACGCCCAGTTCACCATCATGTACAGCGCAGTGACCGCGCCCAGCCCGCCAATCAGGGCGAACACCATGCCGCGGCGCGAATCGCGCATTTCGGCCGACAGCGTGGCGGCATCGCTCCAGCCGCCGAATGCCAGGAATACGAACACCATGGCTACCCCGAACGCCGCCGTGCCGCCGGTGCCAGCCGGCCCCGGCAGCAGTGCTGGCAACCCGTTCAGGCTCAGACTCAGGCCCGCAGCGCCGACGCAAAACAGCCCGAACATCACCAGCGACATCAGTCCAAGCTGGGTACCGACCCCGACCTTGATGCCGCGCAGATTGAGCCCCACCAGGGTGACGATCACGACAATGGCGAACTGAGCGCTGCCATAGCGACCGAGGTCGATGACTTGGGCCAGGTAGTCGCCAAACACGAACGCCAGCAGAGCCATCGACCCGGTATGGATCACCGCAAATCGCGACCAGGCGAAGACGAAACCCATCCGGTCGCCGTAGGCGCGTCGCAAAAAGTAGTAGTCGCCGCCGGCATCGGGGAAAGCTGTCGCCAGCTCGGCGAAACACAAGGCCCCGACCAGCGACAACAACCCGCCCAGCGCCCAGGCCACGAACAGCATCTCGTCGCTGCTGACATTGGCCGCCACCAGTGGCGAAGTCTTGAAGATGCCGGCTCCGATTACCATCCCGACGCAGACCGCCACTGCATGGCGCACTTCGAGCTTTCGCTGAGGGGCGACCACGGTTCCGGCGCGGTTGGGGGAGGAGTCGGTCATCGCGGCAAACGCACATTCAGGGTCGCCGAAGCCTCGCACAATCGCGGCCACGCGGCCAGCCCTGCCGTTGCGACGCATCTTGACTGCGCTGAGCCGACATGGCGCGATCGGAGACGGCCGCTGCACGGTGGCCGTTTCGTCATGAGTTGCGGACAACCGCTCATGATTCGCGTCGGTGCTGGGGTGGGAATTCTGGCCGCAATCCAAATACACTCGCTCGGCAGGAAATCCTCGCAAGGATCGCATCTGTACTGGCCGGCCTAGCCTCGGTGCCGCCAACGGAGATAAAAATGACCACGACCCAGCCTCTCTTGCGACGTACCCTCGCTGTCGCCACCGCGCTCGCACTCGCGCCGCCAACCCTGGCGCAACAGCCGCAAACTCCCGGTGCCGCCACCCTCGACCAGGTGGTCGTCACGGGCACTCGTGCTCGCGACCGCACCGTGCTGAACTCACCGGTGCCGGTGGACATCATTACCCGCGAGGATCTGCAGCGCACCGGTTCGGTCAACAACGAGCTTGGACAGGCGCTGCAAACCTTGCTGCCCTCGTTCAACTTCCCGCGCCAGTCCAACTCCGGAAATGCCGACCATATTCGCTCCGCCCAGTTGCGCGGGATGAGCCCCGACCAGGTGCTGGTGTTGGTCAACGGCAAGCGTCGACACACCACTTCGGTGGTGTTCCAAGAGTCGAAGATTGCCAAAGGCACATCGCCGGTCGACTTCAATACCATTCCGATCAGCGCGGTCAAGCGAATCGAGGTGCTGCGCGACGGTGCCGGCGCGCAGTATGGTTCCGACGCAATCGCCGGCGTGATCAACATCATCCTCGACGACAGTGCAGGCGGGGCGGCGAGCATCACCTATGGCCTGCATCACACCGATTTTGGCCCGACCGATCAGACCATCACCGATGGCCATAACGTCGCCGCCGACCTGTCCTATGGATGGAACTTCGGCGACAGTGGTTTCCTGCGACTCGGTGCCGAATACAAAGACCGCGGTTTCACCAATCGCGCGGGTTTCGACACGCTGCCGTTCTTTGAACAGCAGACGCCGGATAACCAGGCCCTGATTGGCCAGCGCAACTTCCGGCCCGGAGATCCCGCAGTCGAGGACGTGCTGCTCTGGTTCAATGCCGAGCATGCCGTGGGCAGCTCTGCCGAAGCCTATGCCTTCGCCACATATAACGATCGCGAATCGGTCGGTGCGGCGTTCTTTCGCTATCCCGACAGCAGCGCCAACGTGAAGTCGATCTTCCCGAATGGCTTTCGGCCCGAGACCCTCGGCGATCTCAGCGACTTCAGTGGCGCTTTCGGTGTGCGTGGTTTCTTCGGTGAATGGGGTTACGACGCCTCGATCACCTACGGCAACAATGAGCTCGAAACCGGCCTGCAGCGCAGCCTGAACGCCTCGCTCGGTGAAGCCTCGCCGACCGATTTCAGGCTTGGCGATTTCGAGTTCGAGCAGATCACGTTCAATGCTGACGTAGTCCGCGAGTACGCGATTGATGGCGTGTCCGGCCCTCTCACGCTTGCGGCCGGCGTAGAGTTCCGGGACGAGGGCTTCAAGACCACGGCTGGCGATGAAGCTTCGATCGCGCTCGGCCCGGTGCCCGGGGCGCCGGGCGGCGCACAGGCCGGTCCGGGCCTGAGGCCAGAGGACGCAGTCGACATCAGCCGGCAGGTGCGCGCGATATACGGCGAGCTTTCGGCCGAGTTTACCGAACAGCTTTTCGCAAACGTAGCTGCCCGCTACGAGGACTACAGCGATTTCGGCGATACCTTCAACGCCAAGGGCAGTTTGCGTTATGAGTTCGCACCGGGCTGGGCGATCCGCGGCGCCGGCTCCACCAATTTCCGTGCGCCCTCGCTCAGCCAGGTCGGTTTCAGCCGCACCACCACGAGCTTCGGCGACGGCCAGGAGCTCACCCGGGTGCAATTGATCCCGTCGACCAGCGTCATCGGACAGGCCTTGGGCCTGGAGCCGCTGGAGAATGAAACCGCCAACAGCTGGAGCATCGGGCTGACCTCCGCCCCGGCGCCCGGGCTGACCGCCTCGCTGGATTTCTTTCGCATCACTGTCGACGATCGGATCACCCTGTCGGAGCGTTTCCAGAGCGATGCACTGACCGACTTCATCGAGTCCGCCACCGGGCTCCCTGGCGTGGTTGCGGTGAATTTTTTCACCAACGCCGTCGACACCAAGACCCGCGGTGCCGAGCTGGTGATCGCCTACGAACGGCCGCTCGCCGATGGCACTTTGCGGCTGACCGGCGCAGCGACCTACAACAAAACCAGCATCCGCAACATCCGGGCAACGCCGCAGACGCTGCAGAATCTCGGCCTGTCACCTGAACTGGTCGGAGTCGAGGAGCGCAACACGCTTACCACAGCCTCGCCGCGCCATCGTCAAATCGTGTCGGCCACGTGGACAAACCCGCGCTGGACGTTTTTGACCCGCCTCACGCAGCACGGCTCGGTTGAGCGCATTTTCAACTTCGGCGGCGGATTCGAGCCGCAGCAGCGAAACGGCAACGAACTTCAGCTCGATCTGGAGGGTTCCTATCGACCGATCGAGCGGCTGAGCCTGACCCTCGGCGCGAGCAATGTCACCGACAACTTCCCTGATCCATCCACCGATGACATCAATTTCTTCGGCAACTTGCCATTCGACATCATCTCGCCGATTGGCAGCAATGGCGCGTACTACTACGCAAGAGTGAGTCTCAGCTTCTGATCGGCGCGCGGCGGGTTCCGGGCCGGGGAATCCGTGCCCGGAGCATCCTCGGCGCTGCAAGGCAAGGCGTACGAAGCGTACGAGGTTTTTCGCATCAGCCAGCCCCGATGCTGGTGGCGATCGAGCCTGCGCCGAACCCTTGCCCTTGAAGGTGCGTTGTCTGTCGTCCGATTAGGCGCCGGCTTCGGCCCAGCCGCATTCGCGGCCGGCGTTCTGCTGATCCAGCCATTCCTTGAGCGGCGCGAAGTAGTCGAGGATGGCGGTCGCGTCCATCTCTTCCTTGCCGGTGAGTTCCTTCAGGGTCTGCGGCCACGGCTGGCTCTGGCCCTTGCCCAGCATCGCCCAGAACTTTTCGCCGGCCTGCGCGTTGCCGTAGTAGCTGCAGGCATGCAGCGGGCCATCGTGGCCGCTGGCCTCGCACAGGGCGCGGTAGAACTGGAACTGCAAAATGTGCGACAGGAAATACCGGGTGTAGGGGGTATTGCCCGGCACGTGGTACTTGGCGCCCGGATCGAACAGCTCTTCGCTGCGCTCGACGGGCGCGGCGACGCCCTGGTACTTCTCGCGCAGATCCCACCAGGCCTTGTTGTAGTTTTCCGGCGTGATCGACCCGTCGAACACGCCCCAGCGCCAGCGATCGATCAGCACGCTGAACGGCAGGAAGGCCACCTTCTCCAGCGCCATGCGCAACTGACCGTTGATCAGCGCCTCCTGGCTTTGGCTGGGCTGGTCCACCAAGTCGATCTCGGCGAGGTATTGCGGCGTCATTGCCAGCACGATGGTGTCGCCGATCGCCTCATGGAAACCATCGTGGGCGCCCGACTGGAACAGCGGCGGCAGGTCGTTGTAGGCGAGGTAGTAATAGATGTGGCCGAGCTCGTGATAGACCGTGGTGAACTCGTCGGCGGTCGGTTCGATGCATTGCTTGATGCGCACATCGCCCTTGAAATTCAGATCCCAGGCGCTGGCATGGCAGACCACATCGCGATCGCGCGGTTTGACCAGTTGCGAGCGCTGGTAGAAGGTCTCCGGCAGGCTGGGCATGCCGAGCGAGGTGTAGAAATCCTCGGCGCGCCGGGTCATCCGTTCGGCGATGGCAATGTCGGCCTGGCGTTCGATTTCGACCAGCTGCGCCGCCGTGGGGCTGCCCGAAATGTTCGCCAGACGCTGGTTGCGTTCGCCGTCGCGCATGGCCTTCAGGCGGGCGCCGACATCCAGGCTGCCGACGCCGGGGTAGGGTTCGAGCAGGTCCCAGATGTTGCCCCACTGCTGGGCCCACATGTTGCCGGTCAGGTGGGCGGGGATCTTGCCGTCGATCGAGCCCTTGTCGCCGTAGCGTTCTTCCAGTTTGCCGCGCACATAGCATTGCAGCGGTTCGTACAGCGGGCGCACCTGATCCCACAGCCGGTCGGTCTCGGCCTGGAAGTCGGCAGGGCTCATATCGTAGCCGGCGCGCCACATTTCACCGGCATTGCCGAAGCCCAGCGTGGTCGCGCCTTCGTTGATCAGTTCGGCGAAGCGCTGGTACTTCTCGCGCATCGGCGGGGAGACGGTACGCCAGCCGGTCCAGGCTTGAAGCTGAGCGTCGTAATCGCGGCTTTCGGCCAGCACCGTGGAGAGCTGACCGAGGTCACGGCAAGTTGCCGGGTCGTTCGGGTCGGTGCAGAATTTTCCGGCGCCGTACAGGCCTTCCATCTCGGTGGCGAGGCGAGTCAGCTCGGCCAGTTTTTCCGGGTCGCGCGGGGCCGGCATCGAGGTTTGCAATTTCAGCAGGTGCAGGCTGCGCGCGGTCTCGGGCGACAGTTCCAGTCCGTCGAACGCCTTGGCGGCTTCGATGAACTCGCCCAGTTTGCCCAGTGCGCGTTCCTGCGCCTTGGCGGCGACCAGTTGGCTGTCGGTATTGATGTAGGTCGAAGCCAGCCACTGTGCCGAGGCAGCCTCGGGATTGTTGGCCAGCATGTAGGCATTCACCTCGGCGACGAACGCGTCGGCATCGGCGGCGGTGGCCTTCGGCGGCTCGCCCTCGCCGGCACAACCGACGAGCAGCAGAAGCGAGGCGACGGAAGCGGAGGCGAAGATTTTGATCACGGGGAAGTCTCGACAGGTGAGGGGATGCAGCAAGCCGGCCAGGGACGACCGCGGGTTCGCGAATGGACGCGACACCACCGGGTGCCGGAATTTGCCGACGGAACCGCGATGGTAGCGCGTCCAGGCGGTGCAGTCCCAGTGCCGCCGCGCCAGTTGACCGGCCTGGCCACCCGATGCACAACCGATGGCGAGCATGCCCGTGGGCGGGAGTCGATGCTCGCCACATGACCCAGGCCGGCAAAGCAGACGGTGGGATTCAGGCCGGGCTGCCTTGGTGGAGTCGAAGATTTCTGGATCGCAATGCGGCCGGCTGACCAGGCACAGGAGTTGACCTTGCCTCTGGCTGGCGCAGGGAATGCGCGCGGTCAGCGCGCCTGGGTACGGTGCAGCAGTGTTTCCCAGCCGATCTCGCATTCGCCCGCCGCAGTGGCGATATAGGCCGAGTCGCCGCTGATGGTCACCGATATATCCATCGTGCGCTCGACCATCGCGGCCAGCGCCTTGATGCTGTCCCAGCCGAACTTGAATACCGACACATCCAGCTCGGCGAATTTGTCGCCGCTTTGCTGCCACCAGACGCCGGACTTGGCGTTGAAGCTGTAGACCTTTACCGCTTCGGCAATCCTGCTGGCCTTCTTGATCCGCTCTACCGCCGGCTCGCCGATGTCGATCCACAGCGCGAGCTGCCCGTCGCGCGTGCGCTCGAGAATGTCCGGCGCATCGGCCTCGCTCAACCCCTTGGTGAACTCAAGGCGTTCGGAGGCATCGATGCAATAGGCCAGCACCCGCGCCATCATCCGTTCCAGGGTCTCCGAGGGATGCTGCGCAACGGTCAGCGTGAGCGCATCGTAGTGATTGCGGTTGAGGTCGGTGAGCGCGATTTTCAGCTTGTAGATCGTGGGTTTCAGAGCCACTGGGGTTTCCTTGAAGCGGAACGGGAGTGGCGCTCGGGGCCAGCCGCTCCGACCAGCGCCGGGACAGCGTAACCGGTGTCGCTGGTGCGCGCTGGTCAGCTGTCGGGTGGCTGCGCGGATCGGCTTTTCGTGGCTTGCGGGCCGATGTGCCGGTCGAGAAAGGCCAAAACCCGCTGATAGTACCGCTCGCGATTCTCAGGCCGGAAAAAGCCGTGTGATTCGTCGTCGATGACGAACCATTCATATTCCTTGCCGTGTTTTTTCAAGGCCTGGCGCAGGTTCTGGGCGTGGATCAGCGGCGCACGGCGGTCGGCACCACCGTGGACGATGAGCACCGGCGCGCGCAGACGATCGATCTGGGCCACGGGGGATTGCCTGGCCAAGACATCAGCATCGCGGCCCAGCACCAGATCGAGGTAGCGCCGTCCAGCCTCGGTGCGCCGGATGTCGCCCCAGCGGAACATGACATCCAGATCGTAAACGCCGGCATAGCCGACCGCGCAACGGTAGAGCTCCGGCGCACGGATGGCGCTCATCAACGCGGAGTAGGCGCCAAAGCTGCCGCCTAGAATGCAGATTCGTGCCGGGTCGGCCACGCCGGATTCGATCGCCCAGCGCGTGGCGTCGACGATGTCGTCCTGGATGGCGGTGCCCCACTGACGAAAACCCTTGCGCAGAAACGCCTCCCCGTAGCCGCCAGAGCCCCTGAAATCGACCTGCAGCACCGCATAGCCGCGGGTGGCCAGCGCTTGCCGATCGGCATCGTAATGCCAGCGGTCGCTGATGCCGTGCGGCCCACCGTGCGGCATTACCACCATGGGCAGCAGGCGCTGCCCGCCGCGGGGCAGGGTGATCAGGCCGTGCAGCAAGGTGCCGTCGCGGGCTTCGAACCGATAGGCCAGAGTGGACTCCAGACCGTCCGGATCGATCTGCGGCTGGCTGGCGTAGACCGGCCGGGCGCGCTGCGTCTGGCGGTCGAACAGGAATACCCGTCCAGGCCAGCGGTCGCCGTAGGCGGAAAACAGCAGGCGGCGACCGTCGCGGCTGAAGTTGATCGGCCACACCGACTCGGGGTCGAGCTGGGCAGACAGTTCGCGAATCAATGCGGCATCGTCGCTTCCCGGGTCGAGCAGGTGCAGGCGCGGGACGCCGGCTGAAAAGGCTGCCGCCAACGGTCTTCCGCGCACCGAGGACGGGACCAGATGACTGGGCTGGGCACTCGGATCGCAGGTCAGCTTCTGACGGCTGTAATCGGCCAGCGCGACCCTGAACAGGCACGCCGGTTCGCCGCGCTCACTGATGGTGGCGAACACGGCTTGATCGCCTTCGGCGAAGGCCAGCGGGACGAACGACCCGAGCTCGGCCAGGCCCAGCTCGACCCGCGACCAGATCCCCGCTTCAGGATCAAAACGCAGCGTGGCCGGAAGATTGTCGTCGTCCCAGCCGCTAGCGAAACGGACTTGGCCGTCGCCGTCCACGGTGATGTGGGCATCACGCATCGGCACCTGGGTAACTTCCTTCCGCGCGCCGGAATGGACATCGACTCGAATGATTCGCGGGTGTCGGTCGACGACGACGTCTTCGCTCCAGTCGATGGCGGCGACCAGGATTTCGTTGGGATGGTTCGGTAGCGGATCGATGACCCGGCCGAGCGCCTGATCGGCGTTGCGACCGCGATTGCGGGCGGTGCGGTCGGCCTTGTGGCCAAACAGGTAGCGCCGTTGCCCGCCATCCAGGGATACCGCGAACAGTTCGCCGGTTGTCCGTGCTCGGCCAAAGCCGTCCAGCGGCGTCCCCCGGGTAACCACCAGGGTGTTGTCGTTGGCCCAGATGAAATCGATGACGTTCTGTCGGCCGGAAAACTTCAGTTCGTTGATCGCCTGCAGGCTATCAGCATCGAGAATGACCAGTGTGTTTCCTTCAGCGGCGATCCGCACGACAGCGATGTGCCGACCGTCGGGCGAAAGCTGGGCCTGGCCGAATTGCGGCAAGGCTGCCAGCGCGCTCAGCGTGGGTGCGCCTGTTGGCTGGGTGGTCTGGGTTTGCGCCTGCTCGGCCGCCGGCGCCTGTGCGCGGGCCACGGGTGTTGCAATCAAGGCCACGGTAAGGCAAAGCGCCAGAGCGGTAGCCGTCAGCCGGTTAGGGGTGCCGGACGCGGCGGCGCCGGAAGGTGCGGTGCGGTTATCCATCATTGATAAGCTCCCTGCGATGGTCGGCGGCGGTTGACTGGGTTTTTCGGTTGGCTTCCGTGTCTCGGCGTGTGCCGGGCCCGCCGCCGCCGGTCGCGGCGCGTCGGTGGATCGACACGCAGGCATGAACCGACATTCTCTACGCGTGCCACAGGGTATCGCCGGCTGAGGCAACCTGCGCGCGCTCAGCAAGGCACGGCCTCCGCTCAGAAACCCGGCCCCGGAATGCCGCGTTCGGCCAGCCAGGCGCGGGCGTCTTCGGCGTCGGACTCGAACCAGGCGCGGGTCGATCCCAGTCGGAAGCTGTAGCCCCAGGCATCCATGTCGGCCATCAGGCGGTTGCGGCCGACGCCGGGCAGCTGGTCGGCAAGGACGATCTGCAGCCAGCAGGTGGCGTCTTCTTCGATTTGCGAGTCGCTGGCGTCGGTGTGTATCTGCGCGCGCCGCTCGGGCGGCAGGACGATGAGATGGCAGGCCTCGTGCAGCAGCGAATGCACCGGCGTGTCGGCGCGTACATATACCCGGTGGCCGATGACGCCGGCTTCGGGGTCGCCCCAGTAGCTGCCGGGAATCGACTGTCCGGGCGCCACTTCGATCAACTCGAGGCCAAATCCGGCCAGCAATCGGGTGGCGGCCGGAAATCCGATGTCGGACATCAGCAGGACCGGCGGCGCTTCGTCGGTTTCGGGCTGTGCCGGCAGGGCGGGCGCGGAATCGCCGGCCATGACGCCGGTGCCGGAGTCCATCACGTCCGCGCCACCAAGGCGGAGCAGCAGGGCGGATTGCACCGCACTTCAGCCAGCGCTCAACCGTTGGCCGCCGGGCGCACGTCGTCGCCCTCGGGCAGCGCGACCGAGATGTCGAGCACATCGTGGTCGCCGTCCTTGGCCAGTTCCACCCTGACCGCATCGACATCGACACTGACGTACTTGCGGATCACCTCCAGCAGCTCGCGGCGCAGCAGCGGCAGATAGTCCGGGCCGCCGCGCGTGCTGCGCTCCTGGGCGACGATGATGCGCAGACGCTCCTTGGCGACCGAGGCGGTGTTTTTCTTCTGCTTGAGAAAGTCGAAGAATCCCATGATCAATTTCCGAACAGCTTCTTGAAGAAGCCCTTCCTGTCGGGCTCGATGAAGCGCATCGGGCGGGTTTCCCCGAGGATGCGCGCGACCGTGTCGAGGTAGGCCTGGCCGGCATTCGAATCCTCGTCGAGAATCACCGGCACGCCCGAATTGGAGGCGTTGAGCACATCGGTCGACTCGGGAATCACTCCGATCGCCTTGAGCCCGAGCACTTCCTCGACATCGCCGATCGAGAGCATTTCGCCGGCCTCCACCCGGCTGGGGCTGTAGCGGGTGAGCAGCAGGAACTCCTTGACCGTGCCGCCTTGCTCGGCCTTGCGGGTTTTCGATGCCAGAAGACCGAGGATTCGGTCAGAATCGCGCACCGAGCTGACTTCCGGGTTGACCACCACCACCGCCTGATCGGCGAAATACATGGCCAGGAACGCGCCCTTTTCGATACCGGCCGGCGAGTCGCACACGATGTATTCGAAGCCGTCGTCGGACAGCGCGCGCAAGACTTTCTCGACGCCCTCTTTGGTGAGCGCGTCCTTGTCGCGGGTTTGCGAGGCGGCCAGCACGTGCAGGGTGTCGAACCGCTTGTCCTTGATCAGCGCCTGACGCAGCGAGGCCTCGCCCTGGATGACATTGACGAAGTCGTAGACCACGCGACGCTCGCAGCCCATGATCAGGTCGAGGTTGCGAAGCCCGACGTCGAAATCGATCACCGCGACCTTCTTGCCCAGTTTGGCCAGACCGCAGGCCAGGCTGGCGCTGGTGGTGGTCTTTCCGACGCCGCCCTTGCCCGAGGTGATCACGATGACCTGGGCCAGCATGGCCGGGGCCTCGCTGCCCGTTTGTTCGCCAGCCGTCGCTTCGGTGACGGGTTGTGCGCCTTCGTTCATTCCTGCACCTTGATCATTGTTGTTCCTCGATCCGTATGGTTTCCCCGTCAAGCCAGATTTGTACGGCCTTGCCGCGAATGGCGGGGGGGATGTCTTCTAGCACTTTGTAGCGTCCGGCAATGGCGACCAGCTCAGCGGCGAACTCGCGACAGAAGATGCGCGCCCCGGTGTTGCCGCGCGCGCCAGCCAGAGCCCGACCGCGCAGCGCAGCATAAATATGGACCGAGCCATCGGCGATCACTTCCGCGCCGGCGCCGACTGCGGCGGTGAGCACCAGATCGCGGCCACGGGCATAGACCTGCTGGCCTGAACGCACGGGCTGTGTGTGCACCTGTCCGATCGCATCGGAGCCGATCGACTGCTCGGGCACCTGCGGTTCCGGCGGTTTGGGTGGTTCGGGTGGCCTGGGCTCGGCGCGCGCTGGCGCAGAGTCCGTCGGCGCGGGCTCGTATTGGGCACGAAATTTGGCCAGCAGCGGCAACTGCAGCGCGCGCGCCAGGTGCTCGATGTCGCGTGTGCCGTAGGACAGCGCCACCGGCAACACGCCGGCGTCGCGCAAACCGGCGATCAGGCCGCGCGCGGTGTCGACATCAGGGCACTGGCTGAGGCCGCCGAAATCGACCACCACGGCGGCATGCTCGAACATTTTTGGCGCCCTGAGCACCCGCTCGCGCATCTCTGCGGCGAGCCGGGCTGCGTCGAGCCGGATCACCTTCAGATTGGCAATGCCGACCTGGCCGAATTTCAGTTCCCCCGCGGGCTCGAAGTCGAATTCGTTGGCGACCATGTCAGGTGCCGGTCGCCCGGGCCGGTTCCTGCACCGGCAATGCGCGAGGGGACAGCCAGGGCTGGTCCGGAAGACAGCCAGCGCCATTCGCGTAGTAGGTCTGATTGACCCACGGCCAGCTGCACATTTCCTTGGTCAGCATGGCGACCCGCTGCTCAAGGCCGGGCATGACCTGCTGGCCGACTTCATTGAAGCCGAACATGCCGTGAAACAGCAGGGCGACGTCGTTGCCCGGCTGCAGGAACACCTCGCAGGTCAGCACGGGGCTGCGTACCTCGGCGTAGCTCTGCACGTCGGCATAGAACACACGGCCGAGCCCAAGGCCGCGGTAGCTGCTGGCGACCACGATCCGGTCGATATAGAAAAATTCCGGAAGCTGCTGCTTGAACCAGAGAAAGTTGCTGCTGTTGTAGGGGGTGTCCTGGTCCATGGCGACCAGAAATCCAGCCACGCGACCATCGATCTCGGCTACACGAAAATAGCCGGCCTGATCGAAAAGGAACCGCAGGCGGGCGGCGTCGAGCGGGAGGATCGTCGGTCCAGCGGCATTGTTGAGCGCCAGAATGGGATCCAGATCGCTCTCACGCACGTCACGCAGGCGTAGGGGCATTCGTGACTCCGGTCGGTTCAGGGGGCTTGCCGGTGCAAGGCTGGTGACGATTATCGCACGGCTTCCCGGGGATGTCAGAGGGTTGCTGAACGGCGATCCGGGGGGGGCAGATTGCCGCTGCAGGGGAGCGATTCCAGCCCCGCTGCCAGCACTTTGACCGTCGCCTCTGGTCGCAAGTTCAGGTCGGCGGCCGCAGCCAAACCTGTCTGAGCGGTATCGAGCCGGTGCGGCCAGCATGACCTTGTACCCGTTGTCCCGGCCCCGGCGCCGACTATCATGGGCCTGCCATGAGCCGACTCAACCATACCCAACTGCTTCGTTATGCCGGCCTGTTCACCTGGGCGATGGTCGGCATCCCGCTGCTGCTCAATGCCTGGCACTACCCTGCCGGGGTCGGGGCCGATGCCGCGCTGACCCTGGATCTGGCGCTGTGGGGGATGGCCTATCTGGGTTTTGGATTGGGCTATTGGGCGGTCACCCGCCGGCTCGGCGCGCGACGCGCGCGCTGGTTCGATCTGGCCCTGCTGGCGCTGATCACGCTGTCGGCGATCGCAGTCAGTCATTTCAGCGGCACCGGATTGGGCGGCGTGCTGCTGCTGATCGTGGCGGGCGTCCTGCCGTGGCTGCTGCCGCTGCCGATCGGTATCGCCTGGCTGGTGTTGCAGCATGTGGCGCTGGTGCCGGTTTTCACTCAGGGCCAGGGATTCAGCCTGTTTGCCGCGGTGCTTCAGTCAGCGCTTTATGTCGGCTATTCGAGTTTCACCTTCGTCACCGGCTTGGTGGCCAAGCAGCAGGCCGAGGCCCGGGACGAGCAGCGCCGGCTGAACGCCGAGCTGCGGGCCACGCGGGCGCTGCTGGCGGAGAGTTCGCGGCTGAGCGAGCGGATGCGGATCTCGCGCGAGCTGCACGATCTTCTCGGGCATCATCTCACTGCGCTCAGCCTCAATCTGGAAGTGGCCAGTCATCTGAGCGAGGGCAAGAGCCGCGAGCACGTCCAGCAGGCGCAGGCCCTGGCCAAGCTCTTGCTGACCGATGTCCGGGAGGCGGTCAGCCAGCTGCGCGACGAGGGCGCCGTCGATCTGACGCTGGCCCTGCGTTCGCTGGCGGAGGGCGTGCCGGGCCTGGACGTGGTGCTGGATATAGCGGCGCCGCTGCGGGTGGAAGATCCCGAGCGGGCGCATATACTGTTGCGCTGCGCGCAGGAGATCATCACCAATGCCGTCAAACACGCCGGCGCCCGCCGGCTGGTGTTGCGGCTTTCCCGCGACGATGGCGTGCTCCAGCTGCACGCGCGCGATGACGGACGCGGCGCCGAGGCGGTCAGCGCCGGCAATGGCCTGCGTGGCATGCGCGAGCGACTGGCCGCGCTTGGCGGGTCGATGGTCTGGACGACCAGCCCGGGGCAGGGGTTTTCGCTGGATATCGATTTGCCGATGGGGGGCGCGTCATGATTCGGGTTTTACTGGTAGATGATCAAAACCTGGTTCGCCAGGGCATCCGCTCGCTGCTGGAGCTGTCGGAAAATATCCGGGTGGTGGCCGAGGCGAGCGACGGGCAGCAGGCAGTCGAGCGCATCCCGGAGGTCGAGCCGGATGTCGTATTGATGGACATGCGCATGCCGGTCATGTCCGGGCTGGAGGCGCTTCAGACGCTTTCGGCGCGAAACCAGCTGCCGCCGACCATCATTCTCACCACATTCGACGACGACCAATTGGTACTGGCCGGCATCCGCGCCGGGGCGCGGGGTTTCCTGCTGAAGGATGTTTCGCTGGAGCAATTGGTGGATGCAGTCGAGACCGTGGCTTCGGGCGGCTCGCTGGTACAGCCGGCAGTCACCCAGCGGCTGCTGTCGGGGCTGGAGCATATGCACAATGCATTCCAGAGCCTTGACCAGCCCGACCCGCTGACCGACCGCGAAACCGAAATTCTTCGGCTGATGGCTGGTGGTTATTCGAACAAGGAAATCGCCAACTCGCTGGGCGTTGCCGAGGGCACCGTGAAGAACCACGTGTCCAATATCCTGTCCAAGCTGGGCGTACGCGACCGGACCCGTGCCGTGCTCAAGGCCTTTGAGCTGAAGCTGGTCTAGCGGTCGACCATTGGCCGGCCGGGTCCCAGGACAGGATTCCGCTCAATCCGGGCCCGGCAGCCCGAAGTCAGTCTTTTCCAATTCAGGTATGAGCCTGGAGCGGGCGTGTTTTGGCTCGCACCGAGTCGATGGTGGATAGGATCTGCGAGTGTAGTCGGTGTGGTCTGGCAGTTGGCGTTTTGGATCAGGCGGAACGTCGCTTTGCC
>JAXMJH010000149.1:0-29434 GCA_034376725.1 Lysobacteraceae bacterium
GGCAAAGCGACGTTCCGCCTGATCCAAAACGCCAACTGCCAGACCACACCGACTACACTCGCAGATCCTATCCACCATCGACTCGGTGCGAGCCAAAACACGCCCGCTCCAGGCTCATACCTGAATTGGAAAAGACTGTCCGATCGGGGATCGACAATGGAAATTCCCTCAACGACAGGCGGGTCTGCGGCCATTCGCCCGGGCCTGCTGGTAGACCGGCATCAGGCTTGCGCTGCGCTGGGACAGTGCTCTGATGCGGTTTTCCGGATCGGGGTGGGTCGACAGCCATTCCACCGGTCGGCCGCTGGCCTGACGCTGCATGTTCTGCCAGAGCGTGGCCGCACTCTGTGGGTTGAATCCAGCCCGCGCCATCAGCTCCTGGCCATAGATATCGGCTTCGCTTTCATGCTTTCGCGAAAACGGCAGCAGGACGCCGACCTGGGCTCCGGCGCCCAGTAAGGAGGTCACTGCGCGTGCGGTTTCTGGCGAGGTTCGGGCGCTTGCCACCGCTCCGGCGACGCTGAGTCCGGTCTGGGCGACGATGTTCTGCGAAACCCGCTCGCCGGAATGCCTGAACGTCACGTGGGCGATCTCGTGGCCGAGAACGGCCGCCAGCTGGTCCTGGTCGGTGGCCAGGGTGAGCATGCCGGTGTTGACGCCAACCTTGCCGCCGGGCAGCGCGAATGCGTTCGGACTGGCATCATCGAACAGCTGCACCTCCCAGGCGGTGGATTGCCACTCGCTCGGCAGCTCGCGCACCAGGGCGTCGACGATGCATCGGGTATAGGCCAGTTGCCGGGGTTGGTTGGCCAGCTTGCCGTCGGACTTGAGTTGATCGAACGATGTGGCGCCCAGCTGATTCATCTGGCTGTCGGAGACCATCATCAGTTGGCTTCGACCGCTGGGCGCCGTTGTGCAGCTGGCCATCAACAGGGTTGTCAAAACGAACACGATGGGTTTTGTCATGATGGCGTGGCTCCGGCGGACGGTTCTGCGCCGCGGAGGGATGGGTCCCGTTCGGCGGACAGCAAGTGTGAGAGGTCAGGTATAGACCCAGTAACCTTAATTTTGCGTCAACGCGCCATCTGGCGAGTGGGCGGCTCAGCCGCGGATGGGGAATGCCTGTCGCGAATAGGTGGCACGTTCGACCGGGTCTTTCGAGCATTTGCCCTCGCGCTCCAGGTTCTGAACCTGTCGCAGGTTGTCGAGTATGCCATTGCCGTTGGCGATCTGGATGGCGAGTCCGGGCCGGGCATTCAGTTCCAGGATCAACGGTCCCTTCTCCCGGTCGAGCACGAAGTCCACCCCGACATAGCCCAGCCCCGACAGCTCGTAGCAACTGGCCGCCATCTCCATCAGCCGCGACCAGCCGGGGATCTCCAGGCCCGAAAGGCTGTGCTCGGTGTCCGGGTGCTCGCTGACCACTTCGCTGCCCCAGACGCCGCGCTTGGTTCGACCGCTGGCCAGATCGATGCCCACGCCGATCGCTCCCTGGTGCAGGTTGGCCTTGCCATCCGACAGGCGGGTTGGCAGTCGCAACATCGCCATGACCGGATAGCCCAGGAAAACGATGATGCGGATATCGGGCACGCCCTTGAAACTGATCTGGTCGAAGATCGGGTCGAACTGCACGCAGTACTCGACGATCAAGTGGTCGGGCTGCCCACCCAGAGAAAAAAGCCCGGCCAGACCGTTCGACAGGTGATGTCCGAACTCGCCGCGACTCATCAGGTGGCCGTTGGCGCGCCGATATTGGTCGCCACGCCGTCCGGTGATCACCAGGATGCCATCGCCCCCTGAACCGTGCGCGGGTTTGACCACGAACTGCTCCCGATCCCGCAGCCGGGCATGGAGTTCCTCGATCTCGTGCTCCTGGCGAACCACAGCGTACAGGTCGGGAACCGGAAGCCCCGCTTGCAGCGCCAACTTCTTGGTCAGCAGCTTGTCGTCGACCCGGGGATAGAACCGCCGCCGGTTGTAGGCCAGGACAAACTCCGCGTTGCGGCGGTTGATGCCGCACAAGCCGATCTCGTTCAGCCGACGGGCAACCTTGAGCGGATTGAACAGACTCATGGCTTGTTCGTATCGGGCGGTGGCGCGAGGGGATCCGCGTCGCGCGCCAGTGCCCGGAACCGGAACAGTTCACTGAGCCGGTAGCCGGCGTAGCGGCCCAGCAGGAGGGTGAGCGCGAACAGGACCAGCAAGACCTCCGGAAACACGAAAACCAGATGCACCAGCGGCGGCCAGCTCATCACCACATAGGCCACCGCCGCCACCACCAGCGTACCGAAACCGTCCTTCATTGCATTGCCGGCACCGCGCTCTTCCCACGCCACCGACATCCGCTCGATGGTCATGGCCATGATCACCATCGGGAACAGGGCGACCGACAGGCCGACTTCGATACCCAGACGGTTGGCCAGCACGCTGACCAGCGCCATCAGCAGCACCACAATGATCAATACCGCGGTCAGACGGGGCACCAGCAGCAGCCGCAGGCGCTCCAGGTAGAATCGCGCCAGCAAGCCGGTGCCCACGACAAGAACAAACAGGATGATGCCGGCGATCAGGCCGGTATCCCGAAATGCCAGCGCCACCAGCACCGGCATGAAGGTGCCGAAGGTGCGCACTCCCACCAGGTTGCGCAGCACCAGCATCAGGAAGGCACCGATCGGCACCATCATCAGCACCCGATAGACTTCCTGGGTCTGCAGCGGCAGGCTCAGCAGTGAATAGCGCACCAGGTTGGCGTCATTGACTTCCAACCGACGCTCGGCGGTTGCCATGGCGTCGGCGAGATTGCGGCTGATCTGGAAACTCAACGCGGCGTCGGCGTTACCCTCGATGTACAACACCGGGGCGTCGCTGGCCGACCACAGGAAGAGATTGCTGGGCCAGCCTTCCGAGGCATCGCTCAGGTTGATCAGAAACCATTGCGCGCCGTTGTGCACCATCAGCCACGGCTTGAGCTGCGCTTCGCCGTGGCCCAGTTCAAGCGCATGGATGACCCGCGCAGGGATATTCCGGTAGGCCAGCAGGTCGACGATCAGCTTCGCCCGTGCGTCCGGGTCCGCTCGGCCATCGAGCAGGATCGCGACCTCCTCGCCATCCTGTTGGGCGAATCGGCGGACCAGTTCCCGGGCATAGGTGAGCACGTCGGCGGAGCGATCCCTGACCTGATCCAGCAGGGTCTGGGCCGCGGTCGACAGCAATTCCGGCAACGGTTCCGGTTGCGGGAGATCGGGCGGCAGTTGCGCCTGAAACGCTTCCAGACCCTCCTTTCTGGGCGATCGGACGACCGTGGCCCGGTAGTACAGCGACTGGTTACCAGTCGCGCGTCGGGTGGCCCACTGGACCTCTCGGCCGATGCCACGCGCTTCTTCCAGCTTGGAATAATTGCGCGCCACAAACCGCTCGTCGAGCACCGAAAAGCCCGGCGTGTAGCGTGGCAATTGCAGCGTGACCGCGTTCGGACCCCGGCGCGGCCGATACTCGACCCGCGCCTGGATGGTCCAGACCTCGACCTCGGCATTGGCCTGAATGGGAAACTGAAGCACCTGCCATTTGTAGGCCATGGCCGCCAGCCCGAGAGCCGAGGCGATAACTACAAGCAGATACAGATGCGTTTTTTTCATTCAGCCAGGCTCCGGGTCGGCACCCCTGCCGGCGGTTCTGCGCGGGGCAGGTGGCAGTATACGAGAGGATGGGCCGCCCGCCTTCGCGACTGGCGCGGCGGGTGAGCGACACGCCGCCGACTCAGCCAGGCGCACTGTCAACCCGTTTAAACCGTGGTGTTTCGCGATTTGCCCGGCAGTCGCGTGCGTGCCGCATGTCGTTCCGTCAACGCGGGGAGGCGGCTCCCGGCACCGAATGATCAGCACCGACTTGCGCCGCCCGGCGATCGGGCGGCAGAGTCAGGAGCGGTTCAGATGTCCAGATTGGCGACCTTCAGGGCATTGTCCTCGATGAAGGCACGGCGCGGATCGACCACGTCGCCCATCAGGGTCGAGAAGATCTCGTCGGCAGCGACCGCGTCCTCGATCCTGACCTGCAGCAGCCGGCGGGTCTCCGGATTGACCGTGGTTTCCCACAGTTGCTCCGGATTCATTTCGCCCAGTCCCTTGAATCGCTGGATGCTGCGGCCGCGCTTGGCTTCATCCAGCAACCAATCGAACGCCTCGGCGAAGCGCTCCACCGGCTGGGTGCGGTTTCCACGGCCGACAGTGGCTCCAGGCTGGATCAGTCCTTCGAGCTGAACCGCGAGATCGGTGATCGGGCGCAGCTCACCGTCGAGCAGCACGTGGGCAGGCATGATCTGGACGGCATCGAGGCCATGCTGACGGCGGTCGACACGCAGCCCGCCGGCGTGATTTTCCTGCGCCGGCTGAATGCTGATCCGATACTGTGCCTTGCCCAGTCCACGGCCATTCAGCCGTGCCTGCAGCGAGTCGCACCAGGCCTCGGCGGCTGCACCGCCGGAGAACAGTTCGGCGCTCAGCGGGGCCTGCTCGATCAGTGCGTCAAGCACCGAGCCATCGAAGCGATGGCTGTGGCGTGCGACCAGGGTCTGGGTCTGCGCATAGTCGAGCATCAAGCGCTCCAGCGCAGCACCCACCACCGGCGGAAGGCTCGGGTCAACCCTCAATTCGGCACCCTCCACCGCATTGTTTATCAGGTACTGGTTGAGGGTGGCTTCGTCCTTGATGTACAGCTCGTTCTTGCCCTGCTTGATCTTGAACAGCGGCGGCAGACCGATGTAGATATAGCCGCGCTCGATCAGTTCCGGCATCTGGCGATAGAAGAAGGTGAGCAACAGGGTGCGGATATGCGATCCGTCGACATCGGCATCGGTCATGATGATGATGCGGTGGTAGCGCAGCTTGTCGATGTTGAACTCGTCCTTGCCGATACCGCAGCCAAGCGCAGTGATCAGGGTGCCGACCTCGGCGCTGGCCAGCATGCGGTCGAAGCGGGCGCGTTCGACGTTGAGGATCTTGCCCTTGAGCGGCAGGATGGCCTGGGTCTTGCGGTTGCGGCCCTGCTTGGCCGAGCCGCCGGCGGAGTCGCCCTCGACGATGAACAGCTCGGACAGCGCCGGATCCTTTTCCTGGCAATCGGCCAGCTTGCCCGGCAAACCGGCGATGTCCAGCGCGCCTTTGCGACGAGTGAGCTCACGCGCCTTTCGCGCCGCCTCGCGGGCCCGGGCGGCATCGACCACCTTTTCTGCGATGATCCGGGCATCGGCCGGGTTTTCCTGCAAGAAGGCTTCGAGCTGTCGGCTCAGTACCCCGGCCACCACGGGCGCCACCTCGGAGCTGACCAGTTTTTCCTTGGTCTGCGAGGAGAAACTCGGATCTGGTACCTTGACCGACAGAACCGCAATGAGCCCCTCGCGCATGTCGTCGCCGGTGGCGGCCACTTTGGCCCGGCCAGCCAGGCCGGACTGCTCGATGTACTGCCCCAGGGTTCGGGTCAGGGCGGCGCGGAAGCCGGCCAGATGGGTTCCGCCGTCTTTCTGCGGGATATTGTTGGTGAAGCAGAACATGGTTTCCTGGTAGGCATTCGTCCACTGCATCGCCACTTCGACGACGATATCGCTCTGCTCACCAACGAAGCTTATAACCTTTTGATGTAATGGGGTTTTTAGCTGCGTCAGGTGTTCAACGAAGCTTCGGATCCCGCCCTCGTACTCGAAAATGTCGTGTCGGTCGACGCGTTCGTCGTGCAGTTCCACGCGCACGCCGGAATTGAGAAAACTCAGTTCACGAAGGCGCTTGGCCAGGATGTCGTAATGAAATTCGACGTCGGAAAAAACGTCCCTGCTCGGCAAAAAGCGCAGCTGCGTTCCGCGATCCGGGGCGGAGCCGGTTTGCGCGAGCGGCGCATCCGGTACCCCCATGGCATAGGACTGTTGATAGCGAAAGCCATCGCGCCTGATGTCGAGCCAGAGTTTTTCAGACAGCGCGTTGACCACCGAGACGCCGACACCGTGCAGGCCGCCGGAAACTTTGTAGCTGTTGTCGTCGAATTTTCCGCCGGCGTGCAGCACCGTCATGATGACTTCTGCCGCCGACACGCCTTCTTCTTTGTGGATGTCGACCGGAATGCCGCGGCCGTTGTCCGTCACGGACACCGATCCGTCGCGATGCAGGGTAACCACCACTTTGTCGCAATGCCCGGCCAGGGCCTCATCGATGGCGTTGTCGACGACTTCGAACACCATATGGTGCAGACCGGTTCCGTCATGCACGTCGCCGATATACATGCCCGGACGCTTGCGAACGGCCTCCAGACCTCTGAGAACGGTGATCCGGGTCGAATCATATTCGCCGCCGGGGACGGAAGTGGGGTTCTGCTCGCTCATTCATTGATCCATTGACTCGCCATCTCACGCCGGGGAAGGCGTATGGCAACCTTCTGATTATAGCAGGCAGCCGACCACAGCCCGGGGCCCATGGACAGTCCCGCGGCACCGACTGCTCTTCAGATGGCGCGAATTTCCCCGTGTTCCACGTGGAACACGGAGGCTGCCTCTCTGAGGCTATCCGGCACTGAGACCCCGGACATGATGACCTGGCCACCGCTGTCGACGAGGTGGCCGACCAGGCGCTCCAGGTGCTGCTCGTCGATTTCAGATGGCAGATCATCAAAGCAGAACACCGGCGCGTCTTCGCCACAGGCAGGCATCACGTCTGCCTGGGCCAAAACGCAGGCCAGCGACACCATTTTTTCCTGCCCGCGCGATAGCATCGAGCGGGTATCCAGATCGCCCAGGTTCAATCGCCAGTCCGCCCGGTGCGGGCCAGACTCGGTATGACCGAGCTGCTGTTCACGATTTCGGTTCGCCGACAGCGCATCCATCAAGGACTGCGACTCCGCCCGCCAACCTGCGTGGTAATTCAGCGTTGGCGGGCCGAGCTCGGGAACCAGCAGCTCAGAAATGCGCAGCAAGGCCGGCTCCAATCGTTCCAGCATCCTTCGGCGATGGGAGGTCAATGCTTCCCCCGACTCGCCCAGCTCTTGCTCCCAAGGCAGGAATGCCTCGACAGCGGCGTGCTGCTTGAGCAAGGCATTGCGCTGCCTCAACGCTCGGGTATAGCGCCGCCAGACAATCAAGAACTCTGGTTCCACGTGGAACAGCAACCAGTCGACGTAGCGGCGACGGGCCTCCGACGAACCGGAGACCAGCCGCTGGGTACCCGGCTCGAACGTCACAACCGCCAGCACCTGGCACAGTTCAGCGAGCGATGCCACGCCCTCATTGTCCAGACGTGCTTCCCAGTGTCGGCCCGAATGCCGCAGACCCGCCTGATGTGCGCCTCCCGACGCCCGCCATTGCGCGAACACTTCCAGCTCCCGGCAACCCCGCCGAATCAATCCATCGGCTACCCGGCCCCTGAACGACCGACCGTAGGCCAGCAGATGGATTGCTTCAAGGACGCTGGTCTTTCCGACGCCATTCTCACCGCGCAGAAAATTGAGTCCACTGCGGGGGCACCACTCCAGAGAACTGAAGTTTCGAAAATCCCTCAGCCGGAGCCGATTCAGCTCCATCGCGTGTCGTGCCCACACGACGACGCCCGGCAGAAACCGGGCGTCGTCAGATCGGGCAGGGTAAAGCCGGGGATGACTGGATAATCCTCAGAGCCGCAGCGGCATGACCACATTGCGGCACCGTTCGTTGCTGGCTTCGGTCAACAGCGCGCTGGAGTTGCCGTCACGCAACATCATCCGAACCTTCTCTTCACGCAAAACCGAGAGCGCTTCGAGCAGATAGACCACATTGAAACCGATCGACAGGTTGGCGATGCTGGTCTCTGCCTCGAGCTCTTCTTCGGCTTCTTCCTGTTCCGGGTTGTGCGCGGCCACGCGAACCTGCGACGGCGAAACCTCCAGCTTCACGCCACGGTACTTCTCGTTGGCCAGGATGGCCGCTCGTTGCAGTGCGGCGCGAAACAGCTCGCGATCCACCACCATCGACTTGTCTGCGCCGATCGGGATGACCGCTTCGTAATCCGGAAAACGGCCATCGATCAACTTGGTCGTGAAAACCACATCTTCGCGCTGCAGCCGCAAATGGTTGCGGCCGACCTCCAGGGTGACTTCCCGGTCGCCGCCTTCAAGCAGGCGCTGGAGCTCCTGGACACCCTTGCGCGGCACAATCAGCTGCCGGCGCGTCTGAACCGGTGAAGGCAACTCCGCTTCGCAAAGCGCCAGACGATGACCATCCGTCGCCACGCAGCGCAGCTGTTGCTCGTTGAGATCCATCAGCAGACCGTTGAGGTAATACCTCACGTCCTGCTGGGCCATCGCAAATCCGGTGCGCTCGATGAGGTCCTTGAGAGTGGCTTCCGGAACCTGTATCCGTTCGACCAGCTCGAGATTGTCGATGGCCGGGAAATCGGAAGCCGGCAGACTGGCCAGCGCGAACCGGCTGCGTCCGGACTGAACGATCACCTTGTCGTCCTTCTGCGACAGGCTCACCTTGCTGCCGTCCGGCAGCGCCCGAACCAGGTCGAACAGCTTTCGCGCCGGAACCGTCAGTTCGCCGTCCTCGCTGTCCTCCACCGCACAGTGGGCGATCATCTCCACTTCCATGTCGCTGGCGGTCAGCGACATCCGCCCCGCACTGACGTTCACCAACAGGTTGGCCAGGACCGGCAGGGTCTGCCGTCGTTCGACCACATTGACAACCTGCTGCAGCGGCTTGAGAAAGACTTCTCGCTGTAGGCTCAGTCGCATTTGGTGCCCCCAAGAGTTATTGAATAACTTTCAAACGGTGGTGGTGGTAGTGTCGGTAGATAACTTGTAAAACACGCTTAATAATTTGATTTTGTTGCAGTTATCGTCGACTTCAGGTTCTGTATCAATGGCCCTGGAAGGGGTGAACTTCCTGTGGATAGTTTTAGCCGTGGATTGGTCCGCTGCGGTTATCCACAGAACCATGGCCAGTTTCCCACAGCCTTCCAGGCGCCTGTCATTCGGTCAGCTTACGGATCAGTTTGTCCCAGTCTTCCTTGTATTTGCCATCCACTTCCAGAAGCCCGCGGATCACCCGACAGGCATGAAGCACGGTCGTATGATCGCGACCACCGAACGCGTCGCCGATCTCCGGGAGGCTGTGTTCGGTCAATTCCTTCGCCAGGGCCATCGCCACCTGTCTGGGTCGGGCCAGCGAGCGGGTGCGTCGCTTCGACAGCAGATCGGCAACGCGCAGCTGATAGTAGTCTGCCACGGCCTTCTGGATGTTGGACAGCGAGATAGCCTGCTGCTGGGCGCGCAGCAAATCACGCAGGGTTTCCTGGGCGAATTCGCAGCTGATGACCCGACCGGTGAAGTTGGCCCGCGCCGCCAGCGTGTTCAGTGCGCCTTCCAGGTCGCGCACATTGGAACGCATCCGCCGCGCCACCAGCAATGCAACATCCTCGGGAAGATCCACGCCACGCGCATGCGCCTTGGCCAACACGATCGCCGCACGGGTTTCGAAGTCCGGTGGTTCGATCGCCACGCTCAGGCCCCAGGCCAGGCGCGAACGCAGCCGTGGCTCGAGATTCTCGACCTCGCGCGGATAGCGGTCGCAGGTCAGGATCAGCTGTTGCTTGCCATCGAACAAGGCATTGAACGTATGGAAGAATTCTTCCTGGGTGCGGTCCTTGCCGGCGAAAAACTGGATATCGTCGATCAGCAGCGCATCGATCGATTGAAACTGTCGTTTGAACTGATCCATCGCGCGCTCGGCCAGCGCCTTCATCATCGCGCTGAAGAACTGTTCCGAGCGCAGATACAGTACCCGGGTTGCCGGGTTGATCTGACGCATCCGGTTGCCGGCCGCGTACATCAGGTGAGTCTTGCCCAGGCCGGTGCCCCCGTACAGCAACAGCGGATTGTGCGCCCGGTCGCCGGGCTTCAGTGCGGCCTGCAGGGCAGCGGCACGCCCCAGCTGGTTGCTGCGACCCTCGACGAAATTGTCGAAGGTGTAGTGCGAATCGAGGTTGCTGATGAACGCGGTGTTCGGCGCACTGGGCGTGGCCGGTGTCGGCTGCACATTTTGGTTTCGATTGGAGCGCGGCGCGCCGACTTCGACCGAAACCGGGTAGGGCGAGCCGCGAAAATGATCGACCAGCTCCCGAATGCGGCCGAGATAGCGCTCGCGCACGGTTTCGACGACGAACGAGTTCGGGGCAAACAGCACCATGCCGAATTCAGCTTCCTCCACCTGCAGCGGACGAAGCCAGGTATGCACTTCCTCGGGCGCCAGCTCGGTCTCCAGACGGGCCAGACAGAGCGGCCAGGGTGCAGCGGTGGTGGAACCGGTAGGCAAGGACAACGCAGGATTTCCAAAGGAGTGCCACTGACCCGAACGGCAGGCGGCGGGCAGGCCAACAGTCTATCGGTGACGGTCCGGCACCGCCACCACCAGATTGACGCCACCCGACAGGTCGCGCTATCCTTGCCGACCGCAAACTTTCACCTGGCAGCGCCGAGCCCTGCGGCCCGGCGGCGCATTTCGATCACCAGAAGGCAGCAGGCATGGCCACCAAGCGCACCTATCAACCCAGCAACCTCAAGCGCAAGCGCGACCACGGATTCCGTGCCCGCATGAAGACTGTCGGTGGCCGCAAGGTCATCGCCCGCCGTCGGGCGCGCGGCCGCAAGCGTCTTTCCGCCTGAGTCCCGCTGGCCGGCTCAGCCGGTCGACCGCTCAGATGCGTCCAACGCCGGGCATCGCCCGGCGTTGCCGTGTCCGGCTCCGCGCCTGCCTTCGAATCCGCCGATTCGCCCGACACGGGAGACCCTCTGTGATCAGCGCTGGCACCGAAACGCCGTGGCGCCTGGCCCGATTGACCCGACCGGCCCAGTATCAGGCGGTACTGCGCGCCCGTCAGCGGCGCGATTCCCGATACTTTCGAATCCAGTATCTGGCCGCTCCCGACGGCAGCGATTCTGCGCGACTGGGAATAACCGTGTCCAAGCGCGTCGACAAGCGGGCGGTCGGCCGCAACCGGATCAAGCGACAGATCCGCGACTCGTTTCGGGCCGTGCGTCGGCAGCTGCCGGCGATGGACTATGTTGTGGTCGCCAAGAGCGAGGCCGCGCACGCCAGTCAGGCCGATCTGGCCGCCGACCTTGCCCGCCTCTGGCAGCCGCTGTGCGAGCGGCAATTGCCGCCGAAGGCCGGCGAGGTCACAATGCCGGACTCGCAGAATGCGATCTCCAGCACTTCTTCCCATCGATCCAGCTGAGGCCTCCTGCCTTGGTCCACACGTCTTGAGATGATGAATCAGACCCGATCTTTTCTGCTTATTGCCTGGTTTCTGCTCGCCTTTCTGATCTGGGAAGCCTGGATGCGCGATTCGGCGGTGAGCGAGCAACCCGCCACCGATGCGACCGCCAATAGCGGTCAGGCCACGGCCTCCGATGTCCCTTCGGGTGCCGTTCCCGCGCCGCTGGACGATCTCCCCAGCGCCGCGGCCGTGCCCCAGACAGGTGCGGAGGTGCCAAACCTGAGCACTGCGACCGAAGCGACGGCCACCGTCACCCTGGCCAACGATGTATTGCGTCTTCAGATCGATCGTCGCGGCGGCAGCATCGTGCAGGCAGAGTTGTTGCGCTACGGACAAACGCCCAGCGACGACAGTGCGCCGGTCAAACTGCTGAGCAGCGATCCCGGGCAGTTGTTCGTCGCCCAAATGGGTTTGGTCAGTCCCGGCGCCAGTGCGCCGACCCACGAAACCGCGTTCCAGCTCGATTCCGGCCCGCGCGAAACCCGTCGCGAGGACGGCAGCACGGAGCATTCGGTCAACTTCGTCTGGACAGACCCGGACAGCGGCGTGAGCGTGCGCCGGACCTACGCGCTCGAGCCCGGCAGCTACGTACTCGCGGTGCGCGAAAGCCTCAGCAACAGCGGGACCGCGACGTGGACCGGCCAGGTCTATCGCCAGATGCGCCGGGTTCCGCCGGTGGTCAGCGGCGGCGGCTTCACCAACCCCGAAGCCTACAGTTTCATCGGTGCCGGCTGGTACAGCCCGGCGGACAAATTCGACAAGATGAAATTCGAGGACTTCGAAGCCCGCGACACCCTGGCCAAGGATGTCACGGGCGGGTGGCTGGCCATGTTGCAGCACTATTTCATGGCCGCCTGGATTCCCGATTCCGACGACGGGGTGCGCTTTTCAGCACTGAGACTCGACGGACCGCAAGGCATCAGCTATCTCACCCGGACCTTTGGTCCGTCGGTCACCCTGGCGCCGGGCAGCTCGCGCGACATCGCTGCGCGACTGTGGATCGGACCCAAGCTGCAGGATGTCCTGCCCGACGTCGCGCCGGGCCTGGGTCTGACCGTCAACTACGGTGTCTTCACCGTGCTGTCGGATCCGCTCTACTGGCTGCTCAGCAAGCTGCATGCGCTGTTCGGCAACTGGGGCTGGGCCATCGTCGGACTGGTGGTGCTGATCAAGCTGGTGTTCTTCAAGCTGTCGGAAGCGCAGTACAAGAGCTTCGCCAAAATGCGCGCGTTCCAGCCGCGCATCGAAGCGCTCAAGGAACGTTACGGCGACGACAAGCAGAAGTTCCAGCAGGCGATGATGGAGCTGTACAAGAAGGAAAAGATCAACCCGATGGGCGGTTGCCTGCCCATTCTGGTGCAGATTCCGGTCTTCATTGCGCTCTACTGGGTGTTGCTGGAGTCGGTCGAGCTGCGCCACGCGCCGTGGATCGGCTGGATCCAGAACCTGACCGAGCGCGACCCCTACTTCGTGCTGCCGGTGCTCAACGCGCTGACCATGTGGTTCACCCAGAAGCTCAGCCCGACCCCGGGCATGGACCCGATCCAGAAAAAGATGCTCCAGTTCATGCCGCTGGCGTTCGGCGTGATGTTCGCGTTCTTCCCGGCCGGCCTGGTGCTGTACTGGACCACCAACGGCGCGCTGGGTCTGCTTCAGCAGTGGGTGATCATCCGCCGCCATGGCGACAAGCCGACCGGCCCCGCCGCCAAGCCGGCCTGACCGGCCGGCCTGGCAGGTTGCCGGCTCGGCGGCCCAGACATGACGGCGGCTGACACGCCGGGCGGCGCCGCCGACCGCGACACCATCGTCGCGGTGGCCACCGGCGCGGCCGGCGCCGGTGTCGGCATCGTCCGGGTTTCCGGCCCGGCCGCCGAACTGATCGCCGCGCGGCTCCTGGGTGCAGCGCCCAGACCGCGTCACGCGCATTTCTGTCGCTTCACCGACGCCGATGCCCGGATCATCGACGACGGCCTGTTGCTCTACTTCCCAGGGCCGGCGTCCTATACCGGCGAAGATGTCCTGGAGCTGCACGGCCACGGCAACCGCTATCTGCTCAACGCGCTGGTCGAGCGCTGCTGCGCACTCGGCGCCCGACCGGCGCGTGCCGGTGAGTTCACCGAGCGGGCGTTTCTAAACGGCAAACTTGATTTGGCCCAGGCCGAGGCGGTCGCCGACCTGATCGCCGCAGGCTCAGAAGCGGCCGTGCGGGCGGCCCGGCGCTCGCTCGACGGCGCATTCTCGAAACAGGTCGCGGCGCTGCTTGAAGCCCTGACCGGCCTGCGGATCTATATCGAGGCCGCGATCGACTTTCCGGAAGAAGAGATCGATTTTCTGGCCGGTTCCGAAGTGCGCGACCGACTGGCCGAAACCCGGACGCGGTTGGCTCACCTGCTGCGCGAGGCCGAACGTGGTGTTCGGTTGCGCGATGGCCTGCATGTGGTCATCGTCGGCCCACCGAACGCCGGCAAGAGCTCCCTGCTGAACGCGTTGGCCGGCGGCGAGCGGGCCATTGTGACCGAAACCGCCGGCACCACCCGCGACCTGATCCGGGAGACGGTGCGCATCGACGGCATCGAACTCACCCTGGTCGACACGGCCGGACTGCGCGAGTCGCCGGACCGCATCGAGGCCGAAGGCATCCGCCGCGCCCGCGAGGAAATGGCGCGAGCTGACCTGCTGCTGCTGGTCGATGACGACAGTCAGCCAGAGGCCGAGAGTGGCTTTTGGCGTGCGGGTTTGCCGGCAGCACAGGTGCTGTGGCTGCACAACAAGATCGACCTCAGCGCCACCCCGGCGCGCAAGGAAGACCGCGCCGATGGCCGTCACCTGTGGCTATCCGCCAGTACCGGCGAGGGGCTGGATGCGTTGCGCAGCGAACTGCGCCGCGCGGCCGGGCAGGGCGAGGGCGCCGATGGCGCGTTCAGCGCCCGCGCCCGCCACCTGGACGCCCTGCATCGGGTCGCCGCACAGCTCGAACTTGCCGGCCAGCGGCTCGACGACGGGGCCGGGGAGCTGGCGGCCGAAGACCTGCGCCTGGCCCAGGACGCCTTGGGCGAGATCACCGGCCGGCTCACTTCCGACGCCCTGCTTGGCGAGATCTTCGGCCGTTTCTGTATCGGCAAGTAGTCAGCGGCCGGCTCCGCTTGCAGCGAACCCGGCCGCCACCGGCGCGTCGCGACGCTCGCCTTCAGGCCGGCATCAGGCCGAAATCGCCAGTTTCTCGCGGTGGTACAGCCGCGCCGCGATCAGCCACAGCAAGGCGCCCAGTCCGAGACCCGCCGCCAGGTACAGGCCCCACTCCTGACCCGACACCCCCTCGCCGCGGGCAATGCGCATGATCATCTGGTTCTGGGCCAGGAACGGCACCGCGAACATCCACAGCTGGCTCTTCACCGGGCTCACCAGCAGGGCCACGGTGGGAATGATCGGCAGCAGCATCAACACGCTCATATAGCTCTGCGCCTCCTTGACCGATTTGACGCTGGCCGAGATCAGCGTCAACAGCGTGGTACCGATCAGCACCATCGGCAGCAGCACCAGCAGCAGGGACGCGATGGCGGTCGGCGACACATCGGTCTTGATCCGCACATCAGGCCCGAAATCAAAGCTGAGCTTGAAGGCGATCAGAATCAGCAGCAGGCCGAGCAGTCCGAACACGCAGGCCGCCGCGATCTTTCCGCTCATGATCGCGCCGCGCGCCGCCGGGGTGGCCAACAGCGACTCCAGGGACTGCCGCTCGCGTTCGCCGGCGGTCACGTCGATCACCAGATAGGCCCCGCCCAGGAAGGCGAACAGGATCAGCAGATAGCTCAACATCCCGCCGACGATCTGGCCGGTGCGCGCCTCGGGCGTCGACAGGTCGCGATCGGCGACCCGCACGGCCACCGCCATGCTCGGGTCGATGCCGCGGGCCACCAGGCGCAACGCGCCGACCTCGCGCGAGTAGCCTTCCAGCAGGGAATACAGCCGGGTGCGAACCACGCCGGTGTCCTGACGCGAGCTGTCGAGCATCACCTCGACCCGCGCGCTGCGGCCTTGCCGCCAGGCCTCGGGATAGTCATCGCCGACGATCAGGATCAGATCGTTGACCTGGTCGCGGATGCGTGCCTGCGGATCCTCGGGCGCCGGCAGCACCTCGACGTTGCGCGACTGCAACCAGGCGATCAGATTGGGCGCGTGCTCGGCACCGATTACCGGCAGCTCCAATGCTTTCTCCATCTGTGTGCTGACCCGCTTTTCGGCCAGCGAGCCGACGCCGAGCAGCAGCGCCGGCATCAGCAGCGGTCCCATCAAAAGGGAAAGAAGCACCGTGCGCCGGTCGCGAAACAGATCGACCAGTTCCTTGCGCATCACCGTCCACACCATCGCCATCGTACTCATGCCTGCAAGCCCTCTTCGGAACCGATCGCCTTGACGAAGGCATCCTCCAGATTCTCTGCGCCGGTCTGGGCGCGCAGCTCATCCGCCGTGCCCGCAGCCACCACCCGGCCGTGGGCGATCACCACGATGCGATCGCACAGCGCCGCGACCTCCTGCATGATGTGGCTGGAAAAAATCACGCAGCGGCCTTCGCGTCTGAGTTCCATCAGAAACCCGCGCATGGCCCGCGTGGTCATCACGTCCAGGCCATTGGTCGGCTCATCGAGGATCACGTTCTTCGGGTCGTGGACCAGCGCCCGGGCGATCGCCGTCTTGGTGCGCTGACCCTGCGAAAAGCCTTCCGTGCGTCGATCGAGAATCTCGTCCATGTCCAGCGCCTTCGACAGCCGCTCGATCCGCCCGGCGATGGTTGCCTCGTCGAGCCCGTGCAGGCGCCCGAAATAGGCGATGTTTTCGCGCGCGCTGAGCCGCTTGTAGATTCCCCGGGCGTCGGGCAGAACGCCAAGCCGGCGGCGCACCGTCTCGGCTTCGTTGGCGACATCCAGGCCATCGACCGCGACCCAGCCCTTCTCGGGACGCATCAGCGTGTAGAGCATGCGCAGCGTGGTCGTCTTGCCCGCGCCGTTGGGACCGAGCAGGCCGGTAATCTCACCGTCGCGGGCGAGGAAACTCACCCCGTCGACCGCCTTGATCGGGCCAGTCTTGCTCTTGAAGGTTTTGTGCAGATCGTGGGCTTCTATCATTTTCTTGCCGGGAATGGGGAATGGAGAATGGGGAGTCGGGAGTCGGTAATGGGAATTCGGGAGTCGGAGAGCGGTCGGGCAGCGCGAGCAATGCATCGCTGTTGACCATTCCCCATTCCCGATTCCCCATTCCCGGCCCTACGGCTCCCAACCGTAAAACGCCACGAACGGCGGCGCGGCGCGCAGGCCGTCCAGGCAAGTCGCGTCGAGCGCGGCCGGGTCGGCCTTGTCGAAAAACTGCGCCATCAGTCGCGGCATGCAGCCGATCCCGACCACGTTATGACCCTGACCGCGCAGCACCAGATGGCGGGCCTTGTCCAGATGGCTGAGCACTGCCTCGCCGTAGCGTGGCGGGGTGACCGGATCGAGCTCGCCCGAGATCACCAGCACCGGATTCGATCCGGACAGCGGCGCCCGGAAATCTGCCGCTCGCTCGCCCTTCGGCCAGACCGCGCACTGCGCCTTGCTGAAGGCGATCAGTTCATTGCCGAGCACCGTGCCGTCGTCGGCGGGATCCTCGACCAGCTCATCGACGTCTTCAGTGCACATGACCGACAACTGCATGCCGTGATGGATCTGTTCGCCGAGCGAACCCGAGATCAACTGAAACTGACCCATCAGCGGCTCGAACCGACCTGCGCCGGCTTCGCTCAGACTGAGCGGCAGCAGGGCAGCCATATGCGGCGCGTAGGAAAACATCCGAACCACGGTGACCAGATGGCCGCGGCGGAACACTTCATGCGTCAGTTCGCCGCTGGTCGGGTGACGGAAGGCCACTTCCGGGCCTTGTTCGATGGCCAGCAGGGCCTGAAGCTGCTCGCGCGGGTCGCCGAATTTGTCCCGGCACAGCGCGTCCGCGCGGCACTTCGCGAAATACATGTCGAGCGCCGACTCGAGGTTCCTGGCATGTTCGCTGCCCAGCACCAGGTCGTTCGGCACCACGCCGTCAAGCAGCACGGTGCGGGTGCGCTCCGGGTAGCGCTTGGCGTACTGCTGGGCGACCCGGGTGCCGTAACTGATACCGACCAGATTGATGGTCTCCGCACCCAGCGCATGGCGGACCGCGTCCAGGTCGTCGATCGCCTCCCCGGTGCTGTAGAACCGCAAATCAGCGTCGGCGGAAAGCGTGTCGCGACAGCGCTCGGCAAACGCGGCCGTTGCTTCGCTCGACATATCCGTCTCGTCGTCGAACATGGCCGGATTGCCCTGTTCGTCGCGACACATCAGCGGCTGCGAACGGCCGGTGCCGCGCTGATCGACCAAAATCACGTGGCGGGTCTTGCGCACTTCGTCGAACGCCCGGGCCAAACCGGGATAGGCATCCTGCGCGGCCTGTCCTGGCCCGCCGGCCAGCATGAACACCGGGTCGGGTAGACCGTCGCCGCGTGCTGGCACCCAAGCGATCGACAGCGAGATCTGTCGGCCATCCGGCTCAGCCCGGTTCTCCGGGACCGCCAGTGTGGCGCACTGGGCCTCGACCGCCACCGCGCTGAAGCCCGGCGCCAGCGTGCACGGCTCGAATTCCAGCGAACCGAGCTGGCGCGCGTGGGCGTGACTGGCAGCCAGCGACAGAAGAACCGCCAGAACCGGCGCTGTCCGAAGCGGAGCGCAGCGATGCAGGCGGCCGGAGTTTAGAGAGATCATGCGTGGTCCTCATACTGAAAAATGCTTTCGATTGCCTGGCCGAATACCGCCGCCAGCTTGAACGCCAGCGGCAGGCTCGGATCGTACTTGCCGGTCTCGATGGCGTTGACCGTCTGCCGTGAAACCCCCAGACGCTCGGCGAGCGCGGCTTGTGACCAATCGCGCAGCTCGCGCAGTTCGCGCACCCGGCTTTTCATCGGTAACGTCGGGAAACCCAGAACCGTGCCACGCCGTAGCTCAGCCAAAGCGCCGGCAAAACCCAGATGAGATCGGTCTTGACGCCTGCCTCCCAGACCTTGGCGACATTGAGCAGCGCCACGCTCAGCGAGCCCAGGCCGACGGCAATACTGGCGATGGCGATGGCTTCCAGATCGATCCGCCGCTGCAGTTCGTCACCGGCCAGAATGATCGCCACTTTCACCCGAACCATCCAGACGATGGGCAGGATCGGAATCAGCGCGACCAGGACGCGCAACGCGCCCGGCGCATCGATCAGCTGGTTTTTGAGCAGCCAGACGCAGACGTAAACCGTTGCTACGTATGACAATGCCGGCATCAGCGCGGCTTTTGGTTCGTTGTCGCAGACGTGAGACATGACCCGATTCCTGTAAAGCATGCTTGACACACTGACAGGGAATCGCCGGCGTGTCAAGCATGCTTTACACCCGGGCGGAGCCCTTCCGCCGCTCAGCGCGAGCTGACGTACTTCTCGCGGCGGATGTGCGGAACCGGCAGCCCTGCGGTCTTGAGCACGTCGAAGCAGGCGTCGACCATGTTCGGATTGCCGCACAGGTAGGCGATGTCGCCTTCGGCGTCGGGCGCGAACGCCGGCAGATGGTCCTGCACGTAGCCCTTGCGATCATCGGGCCGGGGGTTTGCCGGCATCTCGCGGCTGAAACAGGGTACGAACCGGAATCCCGGCGTGGCGTCGGCGAACGCCGCGAACTCGTCGCCGTACAGCAGTTCGGCTGGCGTACGGGCGCCGAACAGCAGCACCACTTCGCAGCCGCGCTCGATGATCGCCCGACGCAGCAGGGGCAGCATCGCGCGATACGGCGTTACCCCGGTGCCGGTGGCCACCAGCAGGTAGCGGGCGTTATGGTCGCCCGGCATCAGACAGAACCGACCGAACGGCCCGCTGGCCTCGATCTGCTGCCCTTCAACCAGATGACTGAAGATGTCGGTCGCCGCGCCACCGGCGACATAGCTGACCGCCAGCTCGATCGGGTCGCTCGCATCGGCGGCACCGTCGCGGACAGTGGCTACCGAATAGCTGCGCTTGGTGGCCTTGCCGTCCGGATAGGTGAAGTGCACCTGGAGAAACTGTCCGGGAATGAAATCCAGCGGCTCGCCATCATCGCGGACGAAGGCGAGGTGACGGACCGTGGGCGCCAGCATGCGCGAGGACACCAGTTTGAGCGGAAAGTGAACGGGCACGAGGCCTCCGACGATGCATAACGGGAATCGGCGCGGCCGGACAACGCCAAGCGGGTGCACGGGCCGGGCTGCAACGGGGCCGGACGCCAGCCGGATATACTAAACGTCTTGAGCCGGCGCGTCCCCATCGCCGCCGCATCCCGCATCGGACACCGAATGACCAACACCCCCGCGCTGGAGGTCCGCGACCTCCGCAAGACCTACGACAATGGCACCGAAGCGCTGAAAGGCATCTCGCTGTGCGTCGAGCCCGGCGATTTTTTCGCCCTGCTCGGCCCCAACGGTGCCGGCAAGTCCACCCTGATCGGCATCATCAGCTCGCTGGTCAATGCCAGCGGCGGCGGAGCCAGCGTATTCGGCGTCGACCTTCTCGCCAGGCGCCAGCAGGCGATGCAGCTGATCGGCCTGGTGCCCCAGGAAGTCAACTTCAACATGTTCGAGAAGCCGCTCGACATCCTGGTCAATTACGCCGGCTTCTACGGCGTGCCGCGCGCCGAGGCCATCGGCCGCGCAGAGCAAGAACTGCGCGCCGCCCAGCTGTGGGACAAGGCGCACAACATGAGCCGCATGCTGTCCGGCGGAATGAAGCGCCGGCTGATGATTGCCCGCGCCATGATGACCCGGCCGCGCCTGCTGATCCTCGACGAACCCACGGCCGGCGTGGATATCGAAATCCGCCGCGGCATGTGGAAGACACTCCGGCAGATCAACGAATCCGGCACCACGATCATCCTCACCACGCATTACCTGGAAGAAGCCGAAACGCTGTGCCGTAATCTGGCGATCATCGATCACGGTCGGATCATCGAACACGGCCCGATGAAATCGCTGCTGGCCAAACTCGATGTCGAGATCTTCGTGCTCGATCTGGAGATGCCGCTCACCGCCACTGCGCCCCAGCTCGACGGCGTGCGCATCAGCATGGTCGACAGCCACACGCTGGAGGTGGAGATGCCGCGCTCGATGAACCTCAACCGGGTGTTCGACCGGCTGGACGAATCCGGCATCTGTGTGCGCTCGATGCGCAACAAGACCAATCGGCTGGAGGAGCTGTTTCTCCGCCTCACCGGCGACACCGAGGTGGCGGCATGAGCACGCAGGCGCAGCGCAATCTGGTCGCGCTCTACACCATCGTCCGCCGAGAAGTGATGCGGGTGATCCGCATCTGGGGCCAGACCCTGGTGCCGCCGGCGATCACCATGACGTTGTACTTCCTGATCTTCGGCACCCTGATCGGCCGGCGCATCGGCGACATGGGCGGCTTCGACTACATGGATTTCATCGTCCCCGGCCTGGTGATGATGAGCATCATCCAGAACAGCTACGGCAACATCAGTTCCAGCTTCTTCGGGGCCAAGTTCGGCCGCCACATCGAAGAACTGCTGGTCGCGCCGCTGCCGCCGTGGGTGATACTCACCGGCTACGTCGGCGGTGCCGTGCTGCGCGGGCTTGCGGTCGGTGCGGTGGTGTTGGCGATCGCCAGCCTGTTCACCAAGATCCGCGTGCCGCATCCGGGCATCGCCGTGCTGACCGCACTGCTGGGTGCGATGATTTTCTCGCTGGCCGGATTCGTCAATGCGGTCTATGCCAAGCGCTTCGACGATATCGCCATCGTCCCGACCTTCGTGCTTACCCCGCTGACCTATCTGGGTGGCGTGTTCTACTCGGTCAGCCTGCTGCCCGGCTGGGCGCAGACTCTCAGCCACGGCAACCCCATTCTGTACATGGTCAACGCCTTCCGTTACGGCCTGCTCGGGGTGAGCGACGTGCCGCTGGTCGTCGCGCTGGGCGTGATGATGGCATTCGTGGCCGGCCTGAGCTGGCTGGGTCTGTATCTGCTGCGCAAAGGCGTCGGGCTTCGGACCTGAGGCGAACGTGAGCGGCTACCGCCAGCTGTTTACCCCGAAGCTTTGGAGCGCCCTGCGCGAGGGTTACGACGCGCGCGCGCTGCGCGCCGACGCCACTGCCGGCCTGACGGTGGCTATCGTCGCCTTGCCGCTGGCGATGGCGATTGCGGTCGCCTCGGGCGTATCGCCCGACAAGGGCCTGATCACCGCCATCGTCGCCGGACTGCTGATCTCCGCGCTCGGTGGCTCGCGCTTCCAGATCGGTGGCCCGACCGGCGCGTTCATCCCGGTGGTCTACGCGATCATCGTCGCCCACGGTTTCGATGGACTGGTGCTGGCCACCCTGATGTCGAGCCTGATTCTGATCGCGGCGGCGCTGCTGCGGGTCGGCACGCTGATGAAATACATGCCGCAGCCGCTGATCACCGGATTCACGGCGGGCATCGCGGTGATCATTGCCGCCAGCCAGTTGCCCGAGCTGATCGGTGTGCAAGTGGAGAATCTGCCCGCCGAATTCGTGCCCAAACTCGCTGCCATCTGGCAGCACCGGACCGGCTTCAACGGCTGGGCGCTGGGTATCGCGCTGGGCTGCACAGCGCTGATCGTCGTGCTGCGCCGGATCGCGCCGAGTGCGCCGGGGCTGTTGTTCGCCGTCCTGCTGGCGGCACTGGCAGTGCGCCTGTTCGACTTGCCGGTGGCAACCATCGGCTCGCGGTTCGGCGGGATTTCGGCGGCCCTGCCCAGCATCGCGCTGCCGGCCGTGGATACAGCGCGAATCGTCGAGCTGCTGCCGGCAGCATTCACCATCGCGTTTCTGGCCGGTGTCGAATCGCTGCTTTCGGCGGTTGTCGCTGATGGCATGAGCGGCGGGCGGCATCGCTCCAACGCCGAGCTGCTGGCTCAGGGCGTGGCCAACGGGGCCAGCGCCCTGGTCGGCGGCCTGCCGGCGACCGGCGCCATCGCGCGCACCGCAACCAACATCCGGGCCGGCGCGCGCACGCCGGTGGCCGGCATTCTGCACGCCCTGTTCATCCTGGTCTTCGTGCTGGCAGCCGCCGATCTGGCCGCCTACGTGCCGCTGCCGGCACTGGCCGGCGTGCTGCTGGTGGTGGCGTGGAACATGAGCGATCACGCCCACTTCCGCCACACTCTGAGCGCGCCCAAGAGCGACCGGCTGGTATTGCTGCTCACCTTCGGGCTGACCGTGCTGGTCGACCTGACCCTGGCGATCGAAGTGGGCATGGTGGTCGCCGCCTTCGCATTCATGCACCGGATGGCGGGCGTCGTCGAAGTCGGCACCGGACTGCGGATGATCGACGAGGCCGAGGATGAACTGGCGCCGTCGCCCGGTTCCCATCAGCGCGAAGAGCTGCCGGACGGAGTCGAAGTGTTCCAAATCAGCGGGCCGCTGTTTTTCGGCGCGGCCAACCGACTCGACAATGTGCTCGATCAGTTCTATCGCCCGCCCAAGGTGTTCATCTTGCGCATGCGACTGGTGCCGATCATCGACGCCAGCGGCGTGCATGCGCTCACCTCTTTGCTTGAGCGCTGTCAGCGCAAGGGCATCGTCCTGGTGATTTCCGGCCTCCGCGCCCAGCCGCGCCGCGTGCTGGCCCAGATGCGGTTTCATCCGCGGCCGGGCGCCCTGCACTTCGTCGAGGGCTTCGCGATGGCGCTGGAACTGGCCCGGCAGCTGATCGAGGCCGATGCCAGCGACGACGCACGGACCGACGCCGCCGGCTGAACCGGCCGCGACTGGTAAACTTTTCGCCCTGGATCAGGCCCGGTTTCGGGCCGCCCCTCCCCGATCGCCGGAGTTGCGTTCATGCATCACGCCACAGCCCCCATCGACTTCGACTACACCCTGGAAGACAAGTACCGCCGCGAAACCGGGCGCATTTATCTGTCCGGCGTACAGGCCCTGGTGCGCCTGCCGCTCATGCAGCGCCGTCGCGACATCGGTGCCGGACTGAACACCGCCGGCTTCATCTCCGGCTATCGCGGCTCGCCGCTCGGTGGTTTCGATCTTGAACTTTGGCGGGCCGGCAAGCACCTCGCCTCGTCCGGCATCGAGTTCAAGCCCGGTCTGAACGAAGACCTCGGCGCCACCATGGTCTGGGGCACCCAGCAGGTCGGCCTGTGGCCCGGCGCCAAGGTCGATGGCGTGTTCGCAATGTGGTACGGCAAGGGCCCCGGCGTCGATCGCAGCGGCGATGTGTTCAAGCACGGCAATGCCGCCGGCACCAGCCCGAACGGCGGTGTGCTGTGTCTGGCCGCCGACGATCATGCCTGCCGCAGTTCCACCCTGCCGCACGGTTCGGAGCTGGAGTTCGTCTCGGCCATGATGCCGGTGCTCAACCCGGCCGGTGTGCAGGACATTCTCGACATGGGCCTGATGGGCTGGGCGATGAGCCGGTTCACCGGCCGCTGGGTCGGGTTCAAGACCATTGCCGAAACCGTCGAGTCCTCGGCCTCGGTCAACGTCGATCCGCATCAGCTGGATATCGTGCTGCCCGAGGATTTCGTGCTGCCGACCGGCGGGCTGAACATCCGCTGGCCGGATCCACCGCTGGATCAGGAAATGCGCCTGCACCGCTATGCGGTCAATGCCGCGATCGCCTTTGCCCGGGCCAACCGGATCGACCGCACGGTGTTCGACTCGCCGCGCGCCCGGCTGGGCATCGTCACCGCCGGCAAGAGCTATCTGGATGTCCTCCAGGCGCTGGAATATCTCGGCCTCGACCGGCGCCAGTGCGAGGACATCGGCATCCGGGTCTACAAGGTCGGAATGACCTGGCCGCTGGAGCCCGAAGGCATCCGCGAGTTCGCGCGCGGGCTGGAAGACATCATCGTGGTCGAGGAAAAGCGCTCGTTCATCGAATCCCAGATCAAGGAGCAGATGTACAACTGGGACAGCGCCACCCGACCCAGCGTGGTCGGCAAGTACGACGAGGAAGGCAACTGGATCTTGCCTTCGACCAACGAGCTGACCCCGGCCACCATCGCGCAGGTGATCGCCCGCCGGCTCGGCCGCTTCCATGACTCGGAAACCATCCGTCACCAGCTGGCCTTCATGGTCGCCAAGGAGGCCGAGCTGGCCCTGCCGCGCGCCAACTTCCCGCGCGTGCCGCACTACTGCGCCGGCTGCCCGCACAACACCTCCACCAAGGTTCCCGAAGGCTCGCGCGCGCTCGGCGGCATCGGCTGTCACTACATGGTGACCTGGATGGATCGCCGGACCGAGACCTTCACCCACATGGGCGGCGAGGGCGTGAGCTGGTGCGGCCAGGCGTCGTTCACCGAAACCCCGCATGTCTTCCAGAATCTGGGCGACGGCACCTATTTCCATTCCGGTTCGCTGGCGATCCGCCAGGCAATTGCCGCCAAGGTCAACATCACCTACAAGATTCTCTACAACGACGCCGTGGCGATGACCGGCGGCCAGCCGGTGGACGGCAGCCTGACGGTGCCGGATATCGCCCGACAAATGCGCGCCGAGGGTGTCAAAACCATCGTGGTGGTGGCCGACGACATCGCCCGCTGGGCTGATCGCTCGGGGTTCCCGGACGGCGTCCAGATCCACGATCGGGACCAGCTCGACGCCGTGCAGAAACAGTTGCGCGAGGTGCCGGGCGTTTCGATCCTGATCTACGATCAGGTCTGCGCCACCGAGAAGCGCCGCCGCCGCAAGCGCGGCAAATTCCCCGACCCGGCCAAGCGCGCGGTGATCAATTCCCTGGTCTGCGAGGGTTGCGGCGACTGCGGGGTCAAGAGCTTCTGCGTCGCCGTGCTGCCCAAGGAGACCGAGTACGGCCGCAAGCGCGAGATCGACCAATCCAACTGCAACAAGGACTTCTCCTGCGTCAAGGGATTCTGTCCGAGCTTCGTGACCGTCAAGGGCGGCGCGCTGCGCAAGCGCTCGGGCGTGAAAGGCGAGATCGCCGCGCGGCTGGAGAATCTGCCCGCGCCGACCATTCGCGGCACCCTCGATCGCCCGTGGAACATTCTGGTCACCGGCGTCGGCGGCACCGGCGTGGTCACCATCGGCGCGCTGTTGGGCATGGCCGGACATCTGGAAGGCAAGGGCGCCACCGTGCTCGATCAAACCGGCCTAGCCCAGAAGGGTGGCGCGGTCACCACCCACGTGCGCATCGCCCGCGATCCGGTCGACATCCACGCCGTGCGCATCGCCGCCGGCGAGGCCGATCTGGTGCTGGGCTGCGACATGGTGGTGGTCAACGACTACTGGGCGCTGTCGAAGATCCGCGCCCAGCGCAGCCATGTCGTGCTGAACACCTATCTGGCCATGCCCGGCACCTTCACCATGCACCCGGACATGAATTTTCCGGCCGACGGCATCGTCAATGCCGTGCGCCTCGCCCTGGCCGGCGAGGAGCCGATGCGCATCGACGCCACCGCGCTGGCCACTGCGCTGATGGGCGATTCGATCGCCAGCAACCTGTTCATGCTCGGCTATGCCTGGCAGCAGGGCCTGGTGCCGATCTCGTTCGACGCGCTGACGCGCGCCATCGAACTCAACGGCGCGGCGGTGGCCATGAACCTGCGCGCCTTCGCCTGGGGCCGACTGGCGGCCATCGACCCGGAGGCGGTCGCCGAAGCCGCCGGCCAGCGACCGGCCCGGCCGGAAACCGGCGATGCCGATATCGCCCCGAAGCCGGCGCTCGAAGACAGCCTGGTTTCGCACTCCCTGGATGAAACCATCGCCCGCCGCGAACGCTTCCTGACCGGCTATCAGAACGCCGCGCACGCCGCCCGCTACCGCGCGCTGGTCGACAGGACCCGCGCCGCCGAGGCCGACCGGGCGCCGGGTTCGACCGCGCTCACCGAGGCGGTCGCCCGCTACGCGTTCAAGCTGATGGCCTACAAGGACGAGTACGAAGTGGCGCGGCTGTACACCTCAGGCGAATTCCAGCGCCGCATCGAGCAGCAGTTCGAGGGCGACTACCGGCTGCACTTCAACCTGGCTCCACCGCTGTTCTCCCCCCGCGACAGCGAGGGTCACCTGGTCAAGCGCGAATACGGTCCCTGGGTGTTCACCGCCTTCAAGCTGCTGGCCAGACTCAAGGGCCTGCGCGGCACCGCACTGGATATCTTCGGCTACACCGCCGAGCGTCGCGAAGAGCGCCGGCTGATCGGCGAATACTTCGCCACCGTCGACGAACTGCTGGCCGGACTGAACCCCGAAAACCGGACCCTGGCCGTGGAGATCGCCTCGGTTCCCGAACACATCCGCGGCTTCGGCCACGTCAAGGAAGCCCATCTGGCCAAGGCCAAGGCCCAGCGCGAAGCACTGCTGGCGCGCTGGCGCGCCGGCCCGGTTCGCCTCGACCACGCCGCCTGAACCCGGCACGGGGCAGGCCGGGCCGCTGAGAGCGGCGTCGGCCAGCCCCCGTTCGGGGGACGCGTCGCGGCGATGACCGGCACGGCATTTGGTGCGGTTTTGCCCGTCGCTGGCGGCGACATCGGGGTAGTGGTCGGAGGGCTCATGGGTGGCGTGATCCGACTGCAGGAAAAGAGCCTCAGAGACAACCCTGAAACTGCGTTCAAAGCGCCGGGATCCAGCGGCTCGATCTGGCTATCGAGCGCGTAGCGCTGCAGGAACTGGTTCAGCGAGGCCTGGTCGCAGTCGAACGCATCGAGCTGATCCGTTGCGGCCAGCTTGCGAACGGATGCGTAGCCATTGCTCAACCGAGTACCCAGGGTTCGCCCAGCAGCTTTTTCAGGCGCGGTTTGCTCTGCACCGGCCGATCGAGCGCTTCCTGGAACGCCTGCCATTGCGTCTCGTCGAGCACGAACTGGCTACGATCCGCCAGCGTCTGCGTGGCGGCGGTTACGCCCGCGTCGAGCAGGAACTCGCTGACGTTCTTGTGGCAGGCGCGTGCGGCTTCTTGCAGCAGTCGCTTGACCGGTGTGCTTGCTCGGACGTCGATGCGTTCAGTCTTGGCAGGGCTCGGGGTGCTCATGGATTGTCCCTACGGGTTGTCGAAGCCCTAATGGCAGTTGTCCGGACCTTGTCATAACAAGACATTTCTTGTCTCGACCCTCGGTCCTCCACCCGCGGCCATGCACGGCTGTACATGTTGCACTGTCGATTGCGGTTGTCGCTTTGAGCGGGCTAAGGGGTCAGGTCTTCTACAGTTGCATCCCTACCTGACGCAACACAACCGATGGCACGACCGATCCGACTGGAGTCCGCTGGGGCGCAGTATCACGTTACGGCGCAGTGTGGTCGCCGCGAAGAGATCAACGTGGACGACGCCAACCGGGAGCGGTTTCTGTCCTTGCTGGGCGAGGTGGTCGCGGCCTTCAACTGGCGCTGTCATGCCTACTGCCTGATGAGCAACCATTACCCTCTGGTGCTGGAAACACCGGTTGGCGCTCTGCGAACCGGTGCAAGTGGATTGCCATGATGAAAGACCTGACCCGGAACCCGCAGACCCCGAACCCACGAAAAACCCGGGCGGTGTTCATTTGCGATGCCCTTCACCGCCCCCGAAAAAACGCGGCCAACACCGCCGCCGTCAACCCCTGCAGCGGCCCCAGCCACAGGTTCGAGCGCTGCATGAGCTCAAGTGGCGAAATGTGCGTCCAGAACGCCGGAATCAGCACCGACAGCGCCACCAGCACCAGGTAAACCACCGACAGGGTCGCGCCCAGCCAGAGCAGGCGCCCGGCGACCGGTCGAGCAGCCTGGTCGGCCGCGGCTTCAGTCTGATGGTCGGCGACCAGGACGCCGACGATCAGCAGCAGCGTGGGCATCACCGTGGGCAGGAACCAGCCCCAGGCGTCCTGCACGTTCGGGTCGTAGCGGTTGCCGATGCTCCCACCCACCAGCAGCAGGAACACCAGGCCGCCGCCGACCAGCCAAATAGTGGCCAGCAGCCATTTCGCGGAGTTCAGGGTCATGTCGGACCTCACTGTTGTAGCGCGTCGAGGATGCCGTTGCGCACGAGCTGCCGTTCGGCCGGCGGCGCGCCGTCCGGATTGGCGATCGGCGCTTCCTGATGACCGACCTTGTGGAACTGGTACACCAGTGCGGTGCAGGCGTGGTCCGCGCTGAAGGCGGCCTGGGCGATCGACGCGGGCAGACGGTCCAGGCCGCCGTCCAACCAGTCCATTGCTTCCTGTCTGGTCGGCGGTAGGGATGCAGTGGTGAACGACTCGCTGGTGACAACGAAGACGATCACCCGGTAGTGCCCTTCGGGCGCGGTGAACAGCGCGCGAAAGAAATCGCTCAGCGAGAACACCTCGCGCGGCGGCAAGGCCGCCGACCAGCGGCCCGGCTCGGGCTTGGGCGTGCCGTCGGCCTCGATCTGCTCCAGCCGAGTGGCCAACGCGAAACCACCCGGCGTCGCGTAGAAGCTGCGCTCGCTGTAGCCGGCGCGCCCCAGCGCAGCAACCAGGCGATCGGCGACGGTGCCCAGCGTGGCAGCATCATCGCGCGCGAGCAAGGCGCGATCAAGCGACGCCTTCGAGGTAGGTCGCGGCGGCGGCAAATCGAAGGTCGGAATCCCGACGGGCGCGGACTTGATCGGCGACGGGCCGGGAGGCGGTAGTGGCGGCGGGGAAGGCAGGGGAGGCGGGGGAGGTGGGGGAGGTGGGGGAGGTGGGGGAGGCTCCACCCCGGCCTGCGCCAAACCGCCAGCGCCATAGGCGACTTCCGCGATCAACAGCTTCTTGCCGCCGCCCACGAAGCCCAAGACACCGGACTTGGCTTGTTCAACGAACAGCTGCGCCGAGTAGGTCCCCTCCGGCCAATGCCGAGTCTCGGGGCCGGAGAAAGCCAGGCGCGCTGGTCCCTCCGGCAGCACCTGACACTGCACCTGCGTCGGCTTGCCCTCGGGATCGAGCCAGCGCGCGCACAACCGGCGCCCCTTGGGCGCGTTGGCGATCTCCGTGACCAGCCACAGCGCACCCTCGCTCCAGATCGCATCGGCGAGGGTGTGCAGAATTTTGTGTAAACGGGGTTCGGTTTACAGCTGAGGGAGCCGTCCCTCGAACTGGATCGTAAAGCGGTTCAGTGCAGCCTTCCAGTCGCGGATCGGCATCGTCCATTTCTTGCTGATGTTGCGTAGCG
>JAXMJH010000150.1:0-13400 GCA_034376725.1 Lysobacteraceae bacterium
CCGTCACAAGCGCAATCCGCGTGGCGTGAAACAAAAAATGACCAGCTACCACGTTCGCCATCGCGGTGAACGCCTAAACCAGCATCATGCGCCGACCCCTGTAATGTGTATCTGAACAGTATTGGGCCTAAGCCGGGCTACGCGGGGCTGTCGCGCGTCGTCGGCGTGCGAGGCGTTCGAGTAGCCCGGATTGCAGCGCAGCGTAAATCCGGGGCCGCCAGGAAACCAATCGAAACCCGGTGCACCCCGTACACCGAAACATCCCGGTCGCGGGCGTGGCCCGCTCCTACAGGGCGTGGCCATCTCTTATGTGCGAGTAGCCCGGATTGCAGCGCAGCGGACCGAGCGCGGGCGCAGCCCAAGCGAAGGCGCAGCGGGCTCAGCCCGCGTTGCCGCGCAGCGGCCGAAATCCGGGGCCGCCGTACCTTTCCGCCAGCACCGAGTTCCGGGGCACATCCGACACCGCGCCCATTCCCGGCTTACAGGCTATGGCCTGAGCCAGGCTGCGATCTAGGGCTGGGTTGCGAAGATCATGCTTTCGTCGCGGAACGACTTGAACTCCAGTGCGCTGCCGGAAGGGTCGCGGACGAACATGGTTTTCTGTTCGCCGGGCAGGCCTGCGAAGCGCAGGTAGGGTTCGATGATGAACGGGACGCCGGCGGCGCGCAGGCGCTCGGCGAGCGGGTCGAAGGCGTCCCAGTCGAGCAGCAGGCCGAAATGGAAGGCCGGTACCTCGTGGCCATCGACTGCGTTGCGCGGGTGCGCGGGGTGCTGCTCGGCCGCTACCCGGTGGGCGACGATCTGATGACCGTGGAAATCGAAGTCGATCCAGTCGTCCGATTCGCGCCCGAGCGGGCAGCCGAGAATGCCGCCATAGAACGCCCGCGCGGCTTCCAGATCGGTGACCGGGAAGGCGAGGTGAAAGCGTGGGCGTTTGGCGACAGTCGACATCGGCAGCTATCCTACGAGGCCTACTTCGCCGCCATCAGGGCCACCGTCATGTCGAGCATGCGGTTGGAGAAGCCCCATTCGTTGTCGTACCAGCTCAGCACCTTGACCAGGGTGCCTTCCATGACGCGGGTCTGGGTGGCGTCGTAGATCGAGCTGCGCGGGTCGTGGTTGAAGTCGATGGACACCAGCGGCTGGGTGTTGACGCCGAGGATGCCCTTGAGCGGGCCGTTGGCGGCGGCATTGACGGCGGCGTCGATTTCTTCCTTGCTGGTGGCGCGCGCGGCGACGAAGCTGAGATCGACCACGGAGACATTGATGGTGGGAACGCGCATCGCGAAGCCGTCAAGCTTGCCGTTGAGCTGCGGCAGCACCAGGCCGACGGCGGCGGCGGCGCCGGTCTTGGTCGGGATCTGGCTCATGGTCGCCGAGCGGGCGCGGCGCAGGTCGGTATGGTAGACGTCGGTGAGCACCTGGTCATTGGTGTAGGCGTGGATGGTGGTCATCAGGCCGTGCTGGATGCCGACGGCGTCGTTGAGCACCTTGGCCAGCGGGGCCAGGCAGTTGGTGGTGCACGAGGCGTTGGAGATGACCGTGTAGCTGCCCTTGAGCTGATCGTGGTTGACGCCGTACACGAAGGTGCCGTCGACATCGCTGCCGCCCGGTGCGGAGATGATCACCTTCTTTGCGCCGCCGGCCAGATGCGCGCAAGCCTTGGCCTTGGAGGTGAACAGGCCGGTGCATTCCAGCACCACATCGACATCCAGATCGCTCCACGGCAGCTTGGCCGGGTCGCGTTCGGCGAACACCTTGACGCGGTCGCCGTTGACCAGCAGATCGCCGCCGTCGACCGAGACGGTGCCGGGAAACTTGCCGTGCGCGGTGTCGTACTGGGTGAGATGGGCGTTGGTCTGGGCATCGCCCAGATCGTTGACGGCGACGATCTGGATTTCGCCGGTGCGGTTGGACTCGTAAAGCGCGCGCAGGATGTTGCGGCCGATACGGCCATAGCCATTGATCGCGACCTTGATCGCCATGTCATCGCTCCAGTTTGAGGCACCGTGCAGCGGCACGGATGCAGGGGTAAGGCGGAATGGGTATTTTAGACGATCCGTCGCCACTCCGATGATCATGACCGTACACCGCCTGTTGCCGATGCTCGCGTTGTTGTCCTTTCTGGCCTGCCCAACGGCGCTGGCCTGGGGCCCGGACGGCCATCGCATCGTCGGCGAGCTGGCCGAGCGGCGCCTGAGCGAGGCCGCGCTTGCCCACGTCGCCGAGCTGCTGCGCGACGAAGCCGACGCTTCGCTGGCCGGGGTGTCGGTCTGGGCGGATGAGATTCGTCGCCAGCCGGAGTGGCTGCACAGCCAGCCGTGGCACTACGTCAACCTTCCCGATCTGGGGTGCGCGCTGGATCGGCAGCGCGACTGCCCGGATGGCGACTGCGTGTTCGGGGCAATAGAGACGCAACGACGGATATTGGCCGACGCCGACGCGGAACGTGCCGACCGGGTGCATGCGCTGAAGTTTCTGGTGCATTTCGTCGGCGATGTCCACCAGCCGATGCACGCCGGCCTGCGCAGCGATCGCGGCGGCAACAGCTATCAGGTCAACGTCAACGGCGAGGGCATGAATCTGCACCGCGTGTGGGATTCGGTGATTGTCGGACGACGCGGGCTGAGCTGGCAGGACTACTCCGATGCCCTGGAAGGCGGCGCGGCCTGCGCCGACGGGCTGCCCGAGCAGTGGGCAATGGAATCGTGCCGGCTGATTGGCGCAAACAGCCTGTATCCATCCGGGCACATCATCGACGACGGCTATCTGGTGCAGCACCGACCCCTGGCCGAGCAGCGCCTGCGACAGGCAGGCATCCGCCTGGCGGCGTTGCTGGAGGATGCTCTGGCAAGAACAACCCCTTCACCTTGAAGGGAGATCGGTTGGGGAGAGCGCGATATGGCTTGCGCTCAAAGCCCCTCTCCCTTGAGGGGAGAGGGGTTGGGGAGAGGGTGACCGGGCTTGCTGCCGAAGGCAGGCGATGGCGGTGGCGGTGGCGGTGGCGGTGGCGGTGGCGGTGTGGCTGACGGGAAGTACGGCGCCTGCGGCGCCGCCCCCTCTCTCCAAACCTCTCCCCCTCCAGGGGGGAGAGGCTTCAGAGCGCCGCCCCTCATTCCACCTCGTTGCTAAGCCGCTTCGCGCCGCCAAGCAACCCCCGGCCTTCGCGCACAGCGCGAAGGCGCTCACCCGCCGCGCGCGCCAGTGGCGCGCAAGCGCGGCAGCTCGCCCCTCCAGGGGGGAGATGCGTCTGAGCGCCGCTGGCTCGAGGTGCGGATGGCTTGGGGTACAGCGCCGGGCGGCGTATGCTGGGCTTGCTCTCTACCTGCTCTGGGGAACGCGATGAGCGCTCAACATCCTGCGGTGTGTCCGGTTTACGAGGCTGAGACCGGCACCTGGTCCTATGTCGTGTTCGATCCGGCCAGTCGGCGGGCGGCGTTGGTCGATCCGGTGCTGGATTTCGACCCGAAGGCCGGGCGCACGGGCACGGCCAGCGCTGAAAAGCTGTTGGCCATCGTTGCCCGCGAGCGGCTGAGCGTGCAGTGGATTCTGGAAACCCACGCCCATGCCGATCATCTGTCCGCCGGTGCGTGGCTGAAGGCGCGGTTGAGCGGTGCCCGGCTGGCGATCGGCGAGGGCATTACCGAAGTGCAGCGCACCTTTCGGCGGATCTTCAATCTGGGCAAGAGCTTCGCGGTCGATGGTTCGCAGTTCGATCATCTGTTCGCCAACGGCGAGCAGTTTTCGCTCGGCGCGATCGACGCCAGGACGATTCCGGTGCCCGGCCACACCAAGGACAGCCTGGCCTATCTGATCGGCGATGCGCTGTTCGTCGGCGACAGTCTGTTCATGCCCGATGGCGGGACGGCGCGCTGCGATTTTCCGGGCGGCGATGCGGCAACGCTGTATCGCTCGATCCAGCGGCTGTATGCGCTGCCCGAGTCGACCCGGGTGTTGGTCTGCCACGATTATTCGCCCGGCGGGCGCGAGCCGCGCTGCGAGACCAGCATCGGCGAGCAGAAGCGCGACAACATCCACGTCCGCGACGGAGTGAGCGAGGCCGAATTCGTCGCGCTGCGAACCGGGCGCGACGCCACGCTGGACATGCCCACGCTGATTCTGCCGGCGATTCAGGTCAACATCCGCGCCGGCGAGCTGCCCGACCCGGAAGACAACGGCGTGCGCTATCTGAAGCTGCCGGTCGACGCGCTGTAGGCCGCTCCGCGTTCCATCACGTCGCAGTGGCCGGCACGCCGGCGCGCCGCAACCAGGCGAAGTAAAGCAGCGGAATCACCAGCAGGGTCAGCACGGTGGACACCAGGATGCCGAAGATCAGCGAGATCGCCAGGCCGTTGAAGATCGGGTCGTCGAGGATGAAGAAGGCGCCCAGCATCGCCGCCAGTGCGGTCAGCACGATCGGCTGGGCGCGGACCGCGCAGGCCTCGATGACCGCCTCGCCGAGCGCCCTGCCCTCGGCCAGGGCCTGGTTGACGAAATCGACCAGCAGGATCGAGTTGCGCACGATGATGCCGGCCAGGGCGATCATGCCGATCATCGAGGTGGCGGTGAAATGCGCGCCCAGCAGCGCGTGGCCGGGCATCACGCCGATCACAGTCAGCGGGATCGGCGCCATGATGATCAGCGGCACCACATAGCTGCGGAACTGCGCCACCACCAGCAGGTAGATCATCACGATGCCGGCGGCGTAGGCCAGGCCCATGTCGCGGAAGGTTTCGTAGGTGATCTGCCATTCGCCGTCCCACTTGATGGCGAACCGCTCGGTGGCGACCGGCTGGGCGATGAAGCGTTGCTCCAGCGGATGGCCACCGGCGGCGGCGTCGCGCAGTTGTCCGACCAGATCGAACATGCCGTACAGCGGACTGTCCAGCCGGCCGGCTTCGTCGGCGGTGACGTAGACGACCGGCGCCAGATCCTTGTGGTAAATGGCGCCCTGCCACGGCAGCACCTCCACCCGGACCAGCTCCGAAAGCGGCACCAGGCCGCCGTCCTTGGCCCGCACCCGCAGGGTCAGCAGTTGGTCGAGGCTGGCCTGATCGCCGGGCGGCAGGCGCAGGCGGATCGGCACGGCGTACTTCGCCGCGCCATCGCGCAGGTAGCTGGCATCATGGCCGCCGATCGCCATCGCCAGCGTTTGCGCGATGCCTGCCTGATCGACGCCCAGCCGGGCGGCACGGTCGCGATCGACCACCAGACGCTCGCGCAGCGCGCCGGGCGCCTCGACACTGGTATCGACATCGACGATGCCCTCGGTGGCCCGGAACCGTTCCGCCAACTCCAGCGCCAGGGTGCGGGCGGCGGCATAGTCTGGGCCATACACTTCGGCGACCAGCGGCGAAAGCACCGGCGGGCCGGGCGGCACTTCGACCACCTTGACCGAGGCGCCGTGGCGCCGGGCGACGTCGACCAGCGCCGGGCGCACGGCGCGGGCGATGTCGTGACTCTTGCGCTGGCGGTCGTGGCGGTCGACCAGATTGACCTGCAGGTCGCCGACGTGGGCACCCTGGCGCTGATCGTACTGACGCACCAGGCCGTTGAAATTGATCGGCGCGGCGGTGCCGGCATAGCCTTGGTAGTCGCGCACTTCGGGCACGCCATCGAGCACGCCGGCCAGCTCCAGCAGCGCGGCATTGGTGGCTTCCAGCGGCGTGCCTTCGGGCATGTCGACAATGATCTGGAATTCCGACTTGTTGTCGAACGGCAGCATCTTCAGCACCACCCACTGCACGCCGGCCAGGCCGACGGCAATCAGCACCAGGGCAGCGATGCCGACGAACAGGCCGCGCCGGCGACGGGCGCCGAGTCTGGCATCGAGGAACGGCGTGAGCAGGCGATGGAACAGGGTGTGCGGGTCGAAAGCGCGCTTTTCAGGCCCACATAGCTGGTCTGGCCCAGCCGGGGATCGCGACGCGCTGTCCGGGCCATGGCCACGCAGCAGCTTGAGCGCCAGCCACGGGGTGACGGTCAGGGCCACCGCCAGCGACAGCAGCATGCCGACCGAGGCATTGATCGGAATCGGCCGCATGTACGGGCCCATCAGTCCGGTCACGAAGGCCATCGGCAGCAGCGCGGCGATCACCGTGAAGGTGGCCAGGATGGTCGGGCTGCCGACTTCATTGACCGCTGGCGGAATGGCCTGAAGCAGCGACTTGCCGCCGCGCCGCATGTGCCGGTGGATGTTTTCGACCACCACGATGGCGTCGTCGACCAGGATGCCGATGGCGAAGATCAGCGCGAACAGCGACACCCGGTTAATGGTGAAGCCCATCGCCCACGAGGCGAACAGGGTGAGCGCGAGCGTCAACACCACGGCCGTGCCGACCACCACCGCTTCACGCCAGCCCAGCGCCACCAGCACCAGCAGCACCACGGCGGAGGTGGCGAAGGTCAGCTTCTTGATCAGCGTGGCGGCCTTGTCGTTGGCGGTGAAGCCGTAGTCGCGGGTGACCGTCACTTCCACGCCATCGGGAATCAGCGAACCCTTGAGCGCCTCGACCCGATCGATCACCGCGCGGGTGATGTCTGCGGCATTGCTGCCCGGCTTCTTGGCCACGGCCAGGGTGACCGCCGGGGCGATGCCCTCCGGCGGTCGGCCGGCACGGCCTTCGGGCGCGCCGTGCCAGACGTAGCGGCTGGGCAGGTCGGCGCCCCGGATGATGTCGGCGACATCGCTGAGGAACACCGGCTTGCCCTGATTGAGCCCGATGGTGAGATCGGCGATCTCCTGGGCGTCGGCCAGGAAGGTGCCGGCGCTGAGTTGGCGCACGCCATCGGCAGTGACGCGCTCGCCGGGTTCGGTCACCAGATTGGCAGCCTGGAGTGCGCCGGAGATGTCCTCGACCGCCAGTCCATAGGCCGACAGTCGGGTGGCATCGAGCTGAACCAGCACGGCGCGATCCGGCGCGCCGACGGTGAAGATGTCGCGGGTACCGGGCACCCGCTTGAGTTCGGATTCCAGCGTGTGCGCCACTTCGGCCAGTTCGGTGGCGCCGCGCCAGGCCGCGCCCGGTGCCGATGCCCCGGATGGCCCATCGCTGGCCCACAGCGTGAGGGAAAGCACCGGCACATCGTCGATGCCCATCGGCTGTACCAGCGGCTGGCCGACACCCAGACCCGGCGGCACCCAGTCGGCCCTGGACAGCACTTGATTCCAGGTCCGCACAATGGCCGGCTGGCGCGGTACGCCGACCGCGTATTCGACGGTGATCACCGCCAGACCGGGGCGGCTCACCGAATAGACGTGTTTGACTTCCTCGACCTCGGACAGCGCCTGCTCCAGCGGCCAGGCGACCAGATTTTCCACGTCCTCGACGCTGGCGCCGGGAAACGGCACGTAGACGTTGGCCATGGTGACGTCGATCTGCGGCTCTTCCTCGCGCGGGGTGATCAGCACCGCGATCAGGCCCAACAGCAAGCCGGCCAGCGCCAGGATCGGGGTGAGTGGGTTGTTCTGGAAGGCCGCGGCGAGGCGGCCGGACAGCCCGAGTCGGTCAGTCACGATCGCGCTCCCCGGCGCTGGCCAGCCAGGCGCGTGCGGCCACCGGCTGGGTGGCGATCGATTCGCCCGGATTCAGGCCGGCCAGCACTTCCACCTGATCGCCGAAGCGATGTCCAAGCCGAAGCTGACGCAACACCACCCGGCTGCCTTCGACCACATAGACGGCGGTGATTTCGCTGCGCTGAACCAGCGCGCTGACCGGCACCAGCAGGCGCTCGGCCTCACCGATGGTGAACGCCGCCTTGGCGGTCATGCCGGGCTGAAGCCCGCTGTCGACCACCGGCAAATCGAGGCGAATGCGGAAGGTGTGGGTGGCCGGATCGGCGAACGGAAAGATCACCAGGCGCTCGGCTTCGATGCGCCGGCCGTCGGCCAGCAGCACGGCCGCCTTGCGGTGCGTGCGGATGGCCGCGATCTCGCTCTGCGGCACTTCGACATTGACCCGCAGCTGATCGACCGACAGGCCGGAAATCAACGGTTGGCCGGGGCTGACGGTTTCCCCCACCTCGACATGGCGCTCGGTGACGATGCCCGAATAGGGCGCGCGCACCACGGTGTAATCGACCCGCTGACTGGCCTCGCGCAGCGCCGCGCGGGCCGAATCCAGCGCGGCGCGGCTGGCATCGCGACGGGCGGTTGACTGGTCGAGCTGGGCGCGCGATACCAACGTGCGCTCATACAGTTCGGAAATCCGCCGATAGTCGGCCAGCGCCTCGGCCTGGGCCGCCTCGGCCGCGTTGAGCTGAGCCTGGGCCCGGCGCAGGCCGGACTGCTGCTCGACATCGGTGAAACGCACCACCACTTCGCCAGCCTCGACGAAATCGTTGACATCGTAGGACAGCTCCAGCACCCGGCCACCGGTCTGCGCCGACAGCGTGGCCTGGTTGATGGCTTCGACGACACCATCCCAGATCCGCTCGCGCGCGGCGGAAGTGGTGTCGACCGCGCGGACAGCCAGCGGCGGCAGCGTGTCGACCCCGGCTGGCGGTGTTTGCTCACGCCCGCAGCCGGACACCGCCAGCGTCAGCCCGATCAGCGACATTGCTGCGATACGCGCTTTCATGATGTCTCCTTGGGGGGGCGGGAATGGGGAATGGGGAATGGGAATCGGAGGGCGAAGGCGAGAGCCTGGGCAGACTGGGTCGGGAGATATGTCGCTTTTCCATTCCCGATTCCCCATTCCCCATTCCCAGCTCCAAAGGCTCCATCCCTCTGGGCCACTTCGAACCAATATATATTAGCCATATCTTAATTAGAACCCGTGTATACTGTCAAGCATTCAACGCACATCGGAGTTGTCGCCATGTCTCTCACCGCCCAACAGTTGGTTGCCCAGGCCCGAGCGGCCGTCACCGAGATCGATGCCGATCGGCTGCGCGCGCTGCAGGCCGAGGGCGTGCCGGTGATCGATGTCCGCGAGCCGGGCGAGTACGCTGGCGGTCGGATTCCCGGCGCGGTGAATATTCCGCGCGGTGTGCTGGAGTTCGAGGTCGACGGCCATCCTGCGGTGAACTGCATCAAGGACCCGGCGCTCGGCCATCGCAGCCAGCCGGTGGTGCTGTATTGCCGCAGCGGCGGGCGCTCGGCGCTGGCGGCCGAGGCGCTGAAACGGCTTGGATTTGCCGAGCCGCTGTCGCTGGCCGGCGGATACATGGGCTGGACCGAGGCTGGCGGCGCCGTCGAGGGCGGCCAGTGAGATGAGCGCCACGGCCCGCAAACCGTCGCCGGAAACCATGGCCAAGGCGGCGCGCGAGATGGCCGTCAAGGCCGACGCCGCGGCGGAGCTGCTCAAGGCGCTGGCCAATCCGCAGCGCCTGCGCATCCTGTGCCTGCTGCATGATCGCGAGCTGTCGGTCGGCGAAATCAATGCGCTGGTCGAGCTGAGTCAGTCGGCACTGTCCCAGCACCTGGCGGTGCTGCGCGACAAGGCCCTGGTGCGCACCCGCCGCGAGGCGCAGACGGTGTATTACTCGCTCGCCCCCGGCCCGGCCGGCGAGATCATCCACACGCTGCACGGCATCTACTGCGCGCCGCGCTGAGGCACCGGGCGCACGGGATAATCGCCTTCATGCCGTATCCGCACACCGCAAGCCGCCTGGTCTCGTGTCCTTATGACCGCATCCGCCAGTCCGGACGCAACTGCTTGTGTGAATGTGGCGGGAGCGGGATGAATCCTGACTGGCTACCCCGGACCCTCACCCCAACCCCTCTCCCGAGGGGAGAGGGGCTTTGCCTTCGGAGACTCCCATGATCGATCCGGTCATGCTGGCCCGCGTCCAGTTCGCCGCCAACATCAGCTTTCATATCCTGTTCCCCACCATCACCATCGCGCTGGCCTGGGTGCTGCTGTTTTTCAAGCTGCGCTTCAATGCCACCGGCGAGCAGCACTGGAACCGCGCCTACGGATTCTGGGTGAAAGTGTTCGCGCTCAGCTTTGCGATGGGCGTGGTCAGCGGCGTCACCATGAGCTTTCAGTTCGGCACCAACTGGCCGGGCTTCATGGAGACGGTGGGCAACATTGCCGGCCCGCTGCTGGCCTATGAGGTGCTGACCGCGTTCTTTCTGGAAGCCACCTTCCTGGCCATCATGCTGTTCGGGCGCAGCCGGGTCAGCGACCGCACCCATACCGTGGCGACGCTGCTGGTCGCGGTCGGCACCTCGTTCTCGGCGTTCTGGATTCTCGCGCTCAACTCGTGGATGCAGACCCCGGCCGGTTTCGAGATGATCGCCGGCCAGGCCCACGCAATCGACTGGTGGGCGGTGATCTTCAATCCATCGTTCCCCTATCGGCTGACCCACATGCTGATCGCCTCGGGGCTGACCGGCGCGTTTCTGGTGGCCGGGCTGTCGGCCTACCGCTGGCTGAGAAACGACCACGGGGCGGATGTGCGGGTGGCATTGCGCACCGGTTTGCTGGCGGCGGCGCTGCTGATTCCGGTGCAGATCCTGGTCGGCGACCTGCACGGTCTGAACACGCTGCAGCATCAGCCGGCCAAGGTGGCGGCGATGGAAGCGATCTGGGAGGACGAGCGCGGCGCCGATTTGCGGCTGTTCGCCATTCCAGACGAGGCAGCGAGAGAGAACCGCTACGAAATCAACGTGCCGAAGGCGGCCAGCCTGATTCTCACCCACTCGCTGGATGGCGAAGTGAAGGGGCTGAATTCGTTCCCCGACCATCCGCCGGTAGCGCCGCTGTTCTGGGGCTTTCGGATCATGGTCGGTGTGGGTGTGCTGATGCTGGCGGTGTCGTGGCTTGGCGTGTGGCAGTCGCGCCGCGCCGGCATGCCGCCAGCCTGGCTGCTGCGTACCCTGGTCGCCATGACCTTCTCCGGCTGGGTGGCCACGCTGGCCGGCTGGTACGTGACCGAAATCGGCCGTCAGCCTTGGTTGGTCACCGGCGTGCTGAAAACCGCCGATGCCGCCTCGGCGGTGCCGGCCACGCACATCGGCCTGAGCCTGTCGGCCTATCTGGCACTGTATGTTGTTCTGCTGCTGGCTTATCTTTCGGTGCTGTTCCACATGGCCCGCAAGGCCGGTGCCGGGCCCGGCGGCCAGCCGGCCGGAAAGTCCGGGGCCGAGCGGGTGGCCAACCACGCGCCGAACGCGCAGGGAGTTGCCTGATGGACGCCTGGCTTCCGCTGATTTTTCTTGGCCTCATGGGCCTGGCGATGCTGATCTATGTGGTGCTGGACGGCTATGACCTGGGCGTCGGCATCCTGCTGCGCGGCGCCGATGACGCCGAGAAGGACCGCATGATCGCTTCGATCGGGCCGTTCTGGGACGCCAACGAGACCTGGCTGGTACTCGGCGTCGGGCTGCTGTTGGTGGCTTTCCCGATGGCCCACGGGGTTGTGCTCAGCGCGCTGTACCTGCCGGTGGCGGCCATGCTGATCGGACTCATCGTGCGCGGCGTGGCGTTCGACTTCCGGGTCAAGGCGCACGACGAGCACAAGCCGCTGTGGAATCTGGCGTTCTGGGCCGGCTCGATCCTGGCGGCGTTTTCGCAAGGCTTCATGCTGGGCAGCTACATCCTGGGTTTTCGAAGCGATGCCGTCGGCCTGCTGTTTTCCGTTGCCATCGGCGTGGCCCTGCTGGCTGGCTACAGTTTGCTCGGCGCCGGCTGGCTGCTGATGAAGGCCGAGGGCGCGCTGGCCGACAAGGCGGCCCGATGGGCGTGGCACAGCCTGTGGCTGACCGCGCTCGGCATTGCGGCCGTTTCGATGGCCACGCCACTGGTCAGCCCACGGATTTTCGAAAAGTGGTTCGCCCTGCCCAATCTGCTGTGGCTGCTGCCGATTCCGGTGCTCACTGCGCTGGTGTTCGCCTGGTGCGAGAGCCGGCTGCGCAAGCGCCTGCGCGGCGAGACCATCGGCGACTGGCAACCATTCGTCGGCGCCGTCGCGCTGTTCGTGCTCGCCTTCGCCGGCCTGGCCTACAGCCTGTTTCCGTATCTGGTGATGGACCGGATGACCTACATCGAAGCAGCCGCCGCGCCGGGCTCGCTTAAGTTCATGCTGGTTGGCGTGCTGATCACGATGCCGGCGATCCTGGGCTACACCGCCTATGTCTACAAGGTGTTCTGGGGCCGGAGCACCGAGTTGAGCTACGACTGATCGTCGCCGATGGAGTTGCCTTTGATGTAACGCAAGCCTCTCACCGCAGTCCGTTGCGCTTTGCAGCCTTTCCGCCTGTGAGCGGGGAGGTTTGAAGAAGGGGCGGCGCCGATGCGGCCTTCGTTGCCCGTCATCCGGCGGCCCCGGTTTTCCGCTGCGCTGCAAACCGGGCTACTCGTTGATGCGCCGTATCCCGGTGGTTGCGCGAGAGGGTGCAATCGCTGTCGTGGGCAGGGCCAAATCCGTCCTGATGGGCTTGACCTGCCTTGCCGCGTCGACGAAAACCTGGCTGTCTCAACGGCAACCGGGTGACTTATGCCGGGTAGACTAACCGCCGGTTGGCTCACGGGACATGTGATGGAGTCGGAAGTCTGGCTGTTGGCGGTGGTGTTTCTGGCGGTCGCCACGCTGTACTCGTCGGTCGGCCATGCCGGCGCCAGCGGTTACATCGCGATGATGGCGCTGGTCGGATTCGCGCCCGAGCAGATGCGGCCGACCGCGCTGGCGCTGAATATCCTGGTCGGCGGCATTGGCCTGATCCGGTTCTGGCGGGCCGGTCACGTGCGCTGGCGGGCGGTGCTGCCGTTCGTGCTGGCCTCGGCGCCGGCGGCCTACTTTGCGGCCCAGGCGAAGCTGCCGCGCGATGCCTACGAGGCGGTGCTGGGCGTGATCCTGCTGGTCGCGGCGCTGGGCGTTTATCGCAGCGCGCGCGATGCCGAGCGGCTCGATGCGACGCTGCCGGCCCGGCCGATCCCCTGGCTGCCGGCGCTGACTGCGGGCGGCGCCATTGGTGTTCTTTCGGGCCTCACCGGCACCGGTGGCGCGATTTTTCTCACCCCGCTGCTGTTGTTCATGCGCTGGGCGCAGACCCGCGATGCCAGCGGCATTTCGGTTGCCTTCGTGTGGATCAACTCGGTGTTGGCGCTGACCGGCCTGTGGCAATCCACCGGAACGCTGCCGGCGGAACTTCCGATCTGGCTGGCCGTGGTGGCAGTCGGCGCCGTGCTGGGCACCCAACTCGGTTTGCAATGGCTGCCGGTGCGCAGCCTGCGCTACGCGCTGTCGGCGGTGTTGGTGATTGCCGCCGGCAAGCTGCTGCTGGCCTGAGGCGGAAACACCCCCGCACGACGCGGAGCCGACGCGCGTATTCCATCAGCCTTTAGCACAGGGCGCCGAGCGCGGGCGCAGCCCAAGCGAAGGCGCAGCGGGCTCAGCCCGCGTTGCCGCGCAGCGGCCGAAATCCGGGGCCGCCGTACCTTTCCGCCAGCACC
>JAXMJH010000151.1:0-2768 GCA_034376725.1 Lysobacteraceae bacterium
TGCGCACCTGAGACTCGTTCATGTCGATCACCATGGCTGTGATGATCGACCCGGTGCGCCGGCTCACGCCTCCCTCCAGGCTCATACCTCGTTGGAATCAGGCTGGCGGGTTCAGGCTCATACCTCGTTGGACAAGACTACGACTTGCCGGCCGGTCGCGGCGAATGCACACTGGGCCGAACTTCGCCTGGGGAAAGGCGGGTTGGTTCGGATTTGCCGATGAGTGCCCGGTCGCCGCTGCGGGACGGCCATGGCCGTGGTTTGCGCAGCGCCGATGCCCGCACCAATGCATTCAAGGAAACTGCCATGGACGATAAGGGATTGAAGCGGGTTTGGTGGCTGGGGCTGCTGATCGATCATCTGCGCCCGATTCGGGTGCCCTTGCTGGTGGTCGCATTCGGTGCGGTGCTCGCATTGGGCGTCGACCAGGTCGCCGAGCTGCTGTTGATCGTGGTTCAGGCGGGCAGCCCGGCACGCGCGTTCGTGCTGCTGCTGATCGCCTGTGCGGCGGCGGCGGTGGCAATCTGGTATCAGGGTCGCAACGCCTTTCGGATGCATTTTCCGCGCTGGCCGTCGCTGCAGGATCCGCGTGGCCGCTGGCTGCGGGCCTGGTTGCCCCGGCTGCTGGGTGCCAGCGTGCCGGTGCTGGTGGCGGCAGGCTGCTGGGTGGCGGTGGGCGATATCGAGTCGACGCGCAACGCCGATCTGTCGGTCTGGCGCACGCTCGCCCTGCTGGTGCTGGCGGTGTTGCTGGTGCTGGGTTTCGTGACTCGCAGAAAACTGTTCAACGCGGTCTCCGTGCGCGTCGGACTGTCGCCGCTGCCGGCCTCGCCGCACAGTGAGCGGAGCGTTTCGGGCTTCGCCGGGCTCGCCCGCGCGCCGAAGCGCGTGCTCATCGCTGTGGCGTTGCTCAATGTGCTGCTGACCCTGCTCATCGTCTGGCGGCCGACGCTGATCGACGGGTTTGGCCCGCTGGCGATCCTGCTGTTTGGCGGCGCGTTTTTTTGCATCACCGGCGGCTTCATCACCCTGCTGAGCGACCGACGCGGCATCCCGGTGCTCAGCCTGCTGGCGCTGTTGGCCGCAGGTCTGCACGCTGCGCGGCTCAACGACAATCATCTGGTCCGGCTCTCGGAGTCGATGAGCACGCACGCCGTGTCCGGGCTGGCTGCGGGCGGCGATCGGGCGGCGCTGCCGACTTTCGAGGACTATCGCGACGCCTGGCTGACCGAGCGCTGCGCCGATGCGCCGGTCTGTCCGATCGTTCTGGTGTCTTCCGAAGGCGGCGGAATCCGCGCAGCGGCCTGGACGGCGCTGGTGCTGGGCCAGTTGGAAGCCTCCGGACAGCGCAAGGTGATCGATCGGATCTTCGCCATGAGCGGCGTGTCCGGCGGCAGCCTGGGGATCGCTACGGTGGCGGCGCTGCATCAGCGACATCCCGCAGAAGGCTCGGCGGGCTGGGTGCACGACCGCGCCGAAGCGTTTCTGACCCGCGATTTTCTGGCGCCGACGCTGGCCAACACTCTGTTCGTCGATTTCACCCAGCGGCTGCTGCCCGGTGCCTGGTTCGATGATCGCGGGCGGGCGCTGACCTTGTCGTGGGAGAAGAACTTCGCAACCAGCGCGGGCCTCGCCGAGGACGAGGTCAACGCCTTCGCTCAGCCGATGGCGGCACTGTACCGACGCGACGGCCGGTCGGATACCCGTGTGCCCGCGCTGTTTCTCAACAGCACCGTGGTCCAGACTGGCGAGCGCATGGTGCAGCATCCGTTCCGCAGCTTGCCGTCGCACGGCGACTGGTTCGCCGCGCGCGACATCGCCGAGTTTCCCACCGCCGACCTGCCGCTCGGCGAGGCTGTGCTCAACAGCGCCCGGTTCAGCTATGTCAGCCCGGCCGGAACCCTGGTCGATGCCGCCGGTCAGCCGGCGCTGCAACTGGTCGACGGCGGCTATTTCGAGAATTCCGGCGCCACCACGCTGATGGACATCATCGCCAGTCTGCGCGCCAGCGCCTGGGCGGACCGTCTGCAACTGCGGGTGCTGCACATCAGCAACGACCCGCTGATCGAGCCATTCGCGCCGGCCTCGGCGATCGCCAACGAATTCTGCATCCAGGACCTGACTCCGGCCGGCGCCAGTACGGTGGCGCTCAGCGGCGAAGTCACCGCGCCGGTCATCGGGCTGCTGTCGACCCGCGAGGCGCGCGGCGGCTATGCCCGACAGGCGCTCTCCGCCTCGTTGGGCGAGGACGATCTGCTCTGGCATTTCCGCCTGTGCCCCGGTGAGTATCTGTTGCCCCTGGGCTGGACGATCTCGACGCCGGTGGTGCGGGAGATGCAGCGACAGCTGCTGGAGCGCTACCAGCTCACCCCGCTGGCCGACGCCATGCTGTCGCCGCTGACCCGCGATGCCCGCACCGATCCCTAGCGGGGCGTCGGGACGCCGTTGTGGTGCGCGGAGCGGGCTGTTGATCCGGGAGACAAAAGCGATGAACGTGCATCCGGCGAGCACACCGCTTTAGGTCGAAGCCCGAAAGCCGGGACGGCGAGGCGTTTGGTGGCCTCCGGCGGTCCCGGCTTTCGCTTCGCTCGTGCCGGGCTGCGCGAGCGGCTACGTTTTCGGCTTTGGTAGCCCGGCTTAGGCCCAATACTGTTCAGATACACATTACAGGGGTCGGCGCATGATGCTGGTTTAGGCGTTCACCGCGATGGCGAACGTGGTAGCTGGTCATTTTTTGTTTCACGCCACGCGGATTGCGCTTGTGACGG